>JANPNY010000657.1:0-3315 GCA_031427745.1 Chitinophagaceae bacterium
GGTCGTATTTATCAAACCGTTATCAATAAAGAAAGAGAAGGTGCCTACCTGGGCAAAACTGTACAAGTAGTGCCGCACATTACAGATGAAATAAAACGGCGGATGCTGCTGCTTGGCCAAAGCGGTGAATACGATATTGTGATTACAGAAATTGGTGGTACCATTGGCGATATTGAAAGTCTTCCTTTTGTAGAGGCCGTGCGGCAATTGCAATGGGAAATGGAAGAGGAAGACTGCCTGGTAGTGCATTTAACCCTTATACCTTACCTGAAAGCTGCAAAAGAACTAAAGACAAAACCAACCCAGCATAGCGTAAAACTGATGAGCGAAAACGGACTGCATCCTGATATTATTGTATGCAGAACCGAGCACTCGTTAAACATGGAGTTGAGGAAAAAGATAGCGTTGTTTTGCAATGTAAAAACAGAAGCAGTAATAGAAGCAATCGATGCCAATTCCATTTATGAAGTACCGTTAAAGATGCTTCAGGAAGGGCTAGATGTAATTGTACTAAAAAAATTACACATCAACGGCTACTCGGCACCGCAACTTAATAAGTGGAAAGGATTTTTGGATAAACTAAAAAACCCAACTTCAAAAATAAGTATAGGGCTAATTGGTAAATACATTGAATTGCAGGATGCATATAAATCTATCCTGGAATCATTTGTTCATGCTGCAGCTATCAATGAATGTAAGGTGCAAATTGTAAATGTGCATAGTGAGTTTATTACAGAAGATAATGTAAATGAAAAATTAGGGCACCTCGACGGATTGCTGGTAGCTCCCGGATTTGGCTTACGTGGTGTGGAGGGTAAAATAATTGCAGTAAAGTTTGCTAGAGAAAACCAGTTACCATTTTTTGGTATTTGTTTGGGGATGCAAATGGCAGCTATTGAATTTGCAAGAAATGTGCTTGGTCTTAAAGATGCACACTCAACGGAAATGGATGTTACTACCACTAATCCGGTTATTGATTTGATGGAAGAACAAAAGAAAGTAACTGCAAAAGGTGGCACTATGCGGCTGGGCAGTTATCCTTGCGAAATAAAGCCTGGTACGCTGGCTTACAGCATTTATGGAAAACCAATTATCACCGAGCGGCATCGTCACCGCTGGGAGTTTAATAACAAATACCTGCAGCAATTTGAAGAAGCTGGCATGATGGCAAGTGGTAAAAACCCCGGCATTGGATTAGTTGAAATAATTGAATTAAAAAACCATCCGTTCTTTTTGGGCGTTCAGTTTCACCCTGAATTAAAAAGCACGGTTGAAAATCCACAACCAATTTTTGTAGCTTTTATTAAGGCGGCCAAAGAATTTGCTGATAAAAAAAATCTGGTGTCAAACCCTTTGTTACAAAGCGAAATGATATAAAACTCATAGAGATGATTTTATAAAGGCTGCCAAAATTTGCAGTCTTTTTTTGTGGCTCTATTTAAACATTGGGATGGGAAAGTATTTCCTCTTTCATTTTTTTGGATAACTGTTCAAAGCTTTGATTATCATTTTGCCTCCATTGGGCACCCATTGTTTTTATTTTTACTAACCTATCTTCTTTACTCATTGCAAAAAAGGCTGTAATTATCTCTTTGTCGTGTTCCAATGCAAGCGTATTGTATAGTTGTATAAGTTCCTTTCCCCTTTCTATATCACTGGTGGCTACCTCTTTTTCCATAGCCTCTCTCAACTGCACTTTTTCATCATAGGTTCCAATGGGTAGTAAAAGTTTAGCTGTAATCGGCATCAACTCTATCAATAACAAAATTGCAACCAGTAAGTAATAGCGGTATTGCAATGCCGGATGGTCTTTTAATAAATGTTGCAATGCTTCTACCTGGGTTAAAAAACCTTCGTTGTAATATAGTTTAAAAGTGGTTTGATCTTTTTTTATGGCATTTTCCACGTCTTTCAACTCCTCATCGATAACTGCTATTTTTGGCTGATTGGCCACAAGGAATTGCTGGAAGTCAGCATCTAATTTCTGGTATTCGTTTCTTTTTGCCAGCGCAATATCTTTAATGCCAACCTTACCAGTACCGCCACTGCCATCAGATTCTGCCAAAAAATTTTCTCTTGCTTTATTTACAATAGTAAACCGATTAGCTATTTCTGCCTGCATACCAGTCTTTTGAGCTATCAATTCATTTTTTCGTTTGCTGTATAACGAATCAACCTGGCGACTGTTGGCAATTTGTTTACCTGTATTATCAATTGCAATCTGTTGCTGAATTTCTATTTTAAACAGATAAAGTAAAGCTGGCTGAGCCATAAACAAACCGATTACACCGGCAAGTAGTATCCTAAAAAAAACGGGCAGCCACTGGTTACGGATTCGCCGGTTAATACTTTTAATGAGCGCCCTGTCGATGGTAAGAATAATAAATCCCATAAAAATTCCCAGCGGTATTGCCCACCAGGAATTAGCAGTGACGGTACTAAAAAAATACGTCCAGGCAAGGGTTGCAAAGCACCAGGTGGCAAGCACTGTCATACCAACGATGCTATACCGGTTGCTATCGATAGCAGTGCCGGTCAGCAATTCTCTTTCGGCAGTAGCAAGCCACCATAAAAAACGGGTAAATGCTTGGTGCTTTTTCGTTGTTCGCAGGGGCATAGTATTATTTTCCATCATAGTAAGATTGGGGATTGTTTTAGAAGGCTAAATAATGATGGTGAGCGTTGAAGTAAGTGCAAAATACAAAACAGCTTTTTCTCTGCAATGATTTCTGATAACCATTTTTGCCTTTGCCATTCATATTAACAGTTCTTTAATTGCGGGCATTAAACCCCTTTGTATTTCGCACATCTATTCTCTTATCTTTGCGCCGTTTTAGAAATAGAAAAAAACCAAATCATATCAATGAAAAAATTTATTACATCTACTTATCTTTTAATGTTTACAAGCATATGCTTATTTGCACAGTCTAAAAGCCTTGGCACCAATGACCCTGCAGCGAAGAAAATATTAGATGCAGTCAGCACAAAATTCAAAAGCTTTAAATCAGTGCAGGCAAAATTTGCTCTAAAAATAGAAAACGCCTCCAGTAAAGCCCTCGGCAACAAAACAGGCACTGTGTTTATGAAAGGAAATAAATACCGCATTAGTGTAACAGGGCAGGAAATTTTTAGCGATGGCAATAATGTATCTACCTATGACAAGGCAGCTAATGAAATTACGATTACCAAAATAGACCCATCTGCTAATTCCTTAACGCCTCAAAAATTATTTACCAATTTTTACGACAAGGATTTTTTGTATAAACTAAACCAGGAGACTACAGTAGCAGGAAAAAAAATTCAGGAGATTGAATT
>JANPNY010000658.1:0-6506 GCA_031427745.1 Chitinophagaceae bacterium
CAACCATTCTATCAATGTAATATATAGTGGTACAATGAGAGCCGCCATGGAGGCCTCTATATAAAGCATTCCGAGTATTGGGTTTTCTTTTATGGATTTTAGCGTAGAGGCCGATAAAACAGCCTCTCGTTTTTACATAAACAAAATTGTAGGTAGTTTACTGAAGAAAAAAGTGGACAAACATTTTTTACTGAATGTGAATATTCCCAAGCTGCCGCTGGAGTTGATAAAAGGAGTAAAACTTTGCAAGCAGGCCTACGCTAAGTACGAAGAAGATTTTGATGAACGCACCGATCCACAGGGCAGAAAATATTATTGGCTTACCGGCAAGTTTATCAACTTCGATAAGTCGAAGGATACCGATGTATGGGCATTGGAGAATAATTTCGTAAGCGTTGTGCCGGTGCAATTTGATCTTACCAATTATAAACTAAAAGCATTACTTGAAAAAAACTGGACAATAAAATGATTTTAAAAAAAGATAATTTTTTATTGGGGATTGTGTTGGGGTTAATAGCACCACTGATGGGGATACTGCTTTTTAAATTTGTAAAATTTAGCGTTTTTTCATTTAAAGAAACCTTTGAGTATATGATTTTTGAGCCGGGTTATAAAACACTCACCGTGGCACTAACGCTTTCTTTGTTACTAAACGCTTTGCTGTTTACTATTTACATCAACAGCGGCAAAGACAAAACGGCTAAAGGAATTTTTGTAATGACTGTAGTGTATGGTTTGCTGGTTTTGATTATTAAAACTTTTACCTAAATACATTGTAAACCGCTCTAATGGAAAATCATCCCTGGTTTAAAGATTGGTTCAATTCTTCTTACTATCACCAACTCTATTTTAACAGAGACCAGGAGGAGGCTTCCAGGTTTATAGATCAATTGATTGAACATTTGCAACCGCAGCCCGGTGCCGCCATGCTGGATGTGGCTTGTGGCAAAGGCCGCCATTCGATTCATCTTGCACAAAAAGGTTTTGATGTTACAGGCATTGACTTAAGCGAAGACAGTATTGAAGTTGCATTGCAATACCAAACGGAAACACTCCACTTTTACCGCCACGATATGCGGCTGCCCTTCTGGATAAATTATTACGAATTTGCCTTTAATTTTTTCACCAGCTTTGGTTATTTCAATACCCGCCGTGAGCATGACAATGCTATCCGCAGCATAGCACAATCATTAAAACCCAACGGCTGTTTTGTGATGGACTACCTTAATGTTCACTATGCCGAAGATCACCTTGTACACCAGTTTGATAAAGAAATTGATGGTGTAAATTATTTCATTACCAAATGGTTTGATGAAACCCATTTCTATAAAAAAATTATCGTGGAAGATGAGGCCCTGCAGGAACCGCTGCAATACACCGAAAAAGTAGCCAAGTTCTCCCTGGGAGATTTTACAGAAATGTTTGCTTACCAGGGATTACAAATTCAGGAAGTTTTTGGCGATTATAATTTTGCTAATTATGATGTACGCAAATCTCCCCGTTTGATTATGATTGCCAGGAAGGGAAAGTAAGTGAAGGGGAAGTTTACAATACTTTATAGTTTTAAAGAAGTCGGTTGGGGGTTGATTTATTTGTAATGATACCTGCACTGCAAAATATGTAGTCTTTGTTCTTTTACGGAATATATCAGTCTATGTTCATCTGTAATTCTTCTGCTCCAGCAACCACTGTAATTTCCTTTTAATGGTTCCGGTTTACCTATTCCTCTGAAAGGGGAGCGGAGACTGTCTTTAATAAGTTCATTAATGCGGTCGAGCATTTTTTTGTCTTGTTTTTGCCAGTGTAGGTAATCTTCCCATGCATCGGTTTGCCAAACTAACTCCATTGTTATTTCTCAATTAATGCTTGCTTTTTAAATTTGCCTTTTTCCATTTCTGCAATGGCTCTATCCAATCGTTTGCGATTAGCGTCAGACTTTGTTATATGCAATGTTTCTTGAATGGCATTGTATTCTTCCAAAGACATTACAACGACATTTTTCCCTTTACTCCGGGATACTACCACTATCTCGGCATCATCATTTACCTTATTCAAATACCTTGTAAGACTTTTTCTAAACTCTGTATAATTTACTACTTCCATAAAAATCCCTTATTTAGTAAGTACGAATTTAAGTACTTATTTTGAATTGATAAATATTATTATCAAGGAATCGTACTGCATAGCAAAGGCAATCGTTAGGACGAAAAAGAAAATGACAGGGTAAGATGATGATTGGGGGCTATTCATTACCCATTTGATATTTTGGAAATAACTATCCTTGGTATGGGAATTGGGTAGTAAACGGGGAATATTGGTTTGGTTTAATTGATGGGGTTTAAATGGATTCAATCTAGTCTGCAAAGTTAATAAGGCAAATTTGATGGGTGGAGCTGATGACCTGGGTGAGCTTTATACCATAAGTAGTGAATCACCAATCAGGTATCATAAATCAAAGATTTTAGCCATTTAATATAGATTACAGATATTTGCGGCTATAAGCCTTAAAAATAATTGCACAGGTAATAAATAAGCATGACAGAGATAATAATATTATTTGTATTGATTTTAGTGAACGGTCTTTTTGTGATGAGTGAAATTTCGTTGGTAAGTGCACGCAAAGGCAGGTTAGAAGGCTTGGCCAATAAAGGAGATTCCAAAGCCCGGGCAGCCTTGTTTTTAACCGAAAATCCCGATAAATTTTTATCAACTGCTCAAATAGGCATCACACTTATTTCAATTTTAACGGGTGTGTACTCCGGGGAAAAATTCAGCGAACACCTTAAACCTTTCGTGGAAGGTTTTGCATTTTTAAAGCCTTATGCTGCTACCATTTCAACAGTTTTAATAGTGATTATTGTAACATTTCTCTCTATTATATTGGGCGAACTGGTACCTAAGCGGATCGGTTTATTAAGGGCAGAAAAAATTGCAAGAGTAGTTGCCGGGCCAATGAATGCATTGAGTTCAATTATGTACCCGATTGTATGGTTGTTAAATACCATTACAGCGCTCATCTTTAAAATACTAAATATTAAAGTTGCCACAGATAATGCTGTAACAGAAGAGGAAATTAAAGCAATGATTACCGAAGGCAGCGAACATGGAACTATCGAGGAAGAAGAAAAAGAAATAATAGAAAGGGTTTTTCATCTAGGCGATCGCAAAATTACGGCGCTGATGACGCATCGTACCGAAATTGTGTGGTTTGATGTGGAAGATACTGTACAAACTATCATCGACAAATCGGATGATATCGTTTTCTCAACTTACCCCGTTTGTGATAAAACAGTTGATGACATTAAAGGTATTATTTACATTAAAGAATTACTAAAGGCCAAAGCCGATACGCAGTTAAAAGACCTTGCAAAAACCGCTTTATTTGTACCTGAAAATAACAGTCCCTACCAGGTGCTGGAAAAAATAAAAGTCACCAAAATTCACAGTGCCTTTATTGTAAATGAATATGGTACCATGGAAGGCATGATTACCCTGAATGATATTTTGGAGGCCATTGTTGGCGATGTACCTCAAACGGGCCAGGAAGAATATGAAATTACACATCGAACGGATGGAAGCTACCTCGTTGATGCACAAATTACCTTTTATGATTTTTTAAGTCACTTCGAAAAAACAGAGTGGATGAACGAAGCCGAACACCAGTTTGATACACTAGCCGGATTTGTACTGCACGAGCTGGAACACATCCCTTCAACAGGTGAAACCTTTGACTGGCGTGGCTTTCAATTTGAAATAATTGATATGGACGGACAGCGAATTGATAAACTGCTCGTAAAAATCCCTGACGATGTAAAGGAAAGCATGGAGGAAGAATAATCTAAATTTCGTAGCCCGTTCATATTGGAAAACCCAACGAGATAATTGATAATTGAATAATTGACAATTGATAATTCATTCAATCAACATTCAACATTCACAACCCACCATTCTATCGACCATTCACCATTGACCATTGACCACTCACCCCCTCACCACTCAAACGATGCCTCCGCCTCCGGGTTTGCCAACTTGCTGCTTTTTCTGTTTCCATTTACAATGGCATGAATAATTCCCATCTGCTGAACATTAAATTCATACAACAGGTTATTGAATACCTTAATTTTTTTTATCGAGGAAATATTATCCACCTGAAAATAACTGGTAACACCTTCTTCCTGCTGTTCGTAGCCAAGGAACTTCATTGCTACTTTTCGGGAATCTATTTCAACAATTAAATGCTTTTGAATATAACTGTTCACCAGTTTTTCCATCTGGCTTTTAAATTCAGGGTTTAACAAGTCAACCTTTTCTTTGGTATTCATCCGCAGGGTTTTTTCAAAATCATCGGTAAATATTTTACAGCTAATCTCTACTGTTTTTTCCTTTTGATTGTGTTCTATTTCTGTAACACTTATAAAAAGCGGATGGGGAAAAGGAAAGACGTTTTTAAAATTGCTGTTGTGGTATAAAAACACACTCACAACCATTAACCATTTATAAGCTATTGATACCATTTACACCTTGTATGATTGATTAAAAACCGGATTCAGGATATTTGCGTCAAAATTAGCCATTTGCTTATACTAAAACTATTAACTATTTGTGAATGATTTTTCACTTTACTTCAGCACAGGCTGGTTCCATATTGTTAGTGCAAATGCTTTAGATCATATTTTATTTATTATTTCCCTTGCGGCTATTTATTTAATCGGCAATTGGAAGCAGGCGTTGGTGCTGGTAACAGCCTTTACAATTGGTCATTCGTTAACGCTGGCATTAAGTGTATTTGACATTATCCGTGTAAAGGATAAGTGGGTAGAGTTTTTAATTCCCTGCACCATCATTGCTACCGCAGGTTTTAATTTTTTCGTGAAAGATTTTTCTCCCCGTTCGTTGCGGCTAAATTATTTTTTAGCGCTTTTTTTTGGGCTGATACACGGTATGGGCTTTGCCAACAGTATTCGATTTATGCTGGCCAAAGACCAGCAGCTTTGGTTGCCCCTGTTAAGTTTTAATGTAGGGCTCGAAGCAGGTCAGATTGTATTGGTGTCCATTATTTTATTGTCCGGGCATTTACTGGTTAATAAATTAAAATTAAAAAGAAGCTGGTGGGTTATGGGTTTATCAGGCTGTTGCCTGTTGATAGCAGTGCAAATGGCGGTTGAAAGATTTCCATTTTAGATTATAACTAAATCTGCCATACATCAATGCACTGAAATATTAACATCTGAAGCGAACAAAAAAACCATTATTTTTTTATACAAACTATGTTTCTTTCAGTGATTCTTTACCATATTAAAGTGATATTTTTATCAATCAAACATTCGCCAATATTCATTATTAAAAAAAACAAAACAATGAAACTACTGTTTTCTCTTGTACTACTGCTTTCTCTTTCAGCAGGTATCTATGCCCAGGATATCCGGAACAACCCTGGCAGCAACCATGGTAACCGCTTTGAACAACTGGGTACTATTTTACCAACACCTAATGAATACAGAACGGCCAGCGGTGCACCAGGCCCTAAATACTGGCAGCAACGCTGCGATTATGATATTGTCTGTGAACTGGACGAGCCCAACCGTAAATTAAATGGTAAAGAAACTATTACTTACTTCAACAATTCCCCCGATGTGCTTACATATATCTGGCTGCAGTTGGATGAAAATGAACACAGCTCCAAAAATAATTCAGGGTACCAAACAGGTGGCACCATGCCTAAAACCATTAATGAAAATGATTTAACACGACTGGTTGGAAAAACAGATAAAGAATATGGAGATAATATTTTAAAAATAACAGATGCCTTGGGTAAACCACTCCAATACACTGTAAATAAAACGATGATGAGGGTGGAATTGCCAACAGCATTAAAAGCCGGTCAGCAGTTTATTTTTAAAGTAGAATGGAATTATTTTATAAGCGACCGTATGAAATTTGGTGGCCGTGGCGGTTACGAAAATTTCCCTGGTGATGGCAACGACTTGTACACCATGACACAGTGGTACCCACGCTTGTGTGTGTACAGCGATTTTCAAGGCTGGCAAAACCACCAGTTTGCAGGCAGTGGCGAGTTTGCATTAACCTTTGGCAATTTTAAAGTGGCCATTTCCGTGCCTTCAGATCATGTGGTAATGGCAACAGGCCAGGGACAAAATTATCAGCAAATATTAAGTGCTGCAGAATGGGCACGCTGGCAAAAGGCGCAAACAGCAACTGATGTTACAGAAATTGTAACCTTAGCGGAAGCTACCGCAAAAGAAAGTCAAAAATCTACCAAACAAAAAACATGGATTTTTAAAGCCGACATGGTACGTGACTTTGCCTGGGGCAGCAGCCGCAAATTTATTTGGGATGCAATGCCTATTAAGGTAGAAGGTAAAAAAGTAATGTGCATGAGCGCTTATGGTAAAGAGGCTTACAACCTGTACCGCAGGTATAGCACCAAGGCGGTAGCTCATACAATAAAAACCTACTCAAAGTTTACCATTCCTTATCCCTACCCG
>JANPNY010000659.1:0-1921 GCA_031427745.1 Chitinophagaceae bacterium
GATAAAAAATCTACATAGTTTATCTTCCCAAGATTCACGGGGCCCAAAATGCGGGTGATGTACGGATAAGAAATTAATGGCAACAAAACCTGGCTTCCAGATAAGATGAGTTGATAAACAAATTTATTTTTCAGTTCGCCTGCCAAAGTTTTTTTTTAATAGGATGGGAAATTAGGATTCTATTTTTAAAACAGCCAAAGGTTTTTTAAAAACTTAAAAAAATAGAGTGAAAAAATTGGTCAAAAATTTTTAACAGCCAATTCATCGAAATTAGACCAACCCACCATGTTCCGTTTCTCGTAATTTTTGATAGGTCTTTCTATTCCAAAATTGAGAAATAAATTCTAGTTAGTAGAATTACATTAAAATCGAAGCCAACTAACTATCTGAAAATCAAATTTTTAATTGCTGGTATAATAATGGAGAACAACTTAAAAAAATTAATTACCCAATAACACATTTTATAACCTAAAAATTAGCATCACTAAAAAGTACATCGAACAAACCAGGCCTAAATCTGTTTTTCTGCAAGCGGATCAAACCTAAAAAATTACTAGAAATGAATAATCCACACCCCAAAAAAGCATTTACCCGTTTAGCATTATTTGTACTTTTTTCAGCTATAAGCATATTCGGTTTTTTGCCTGATGCAAAAGCGGATTATACCATTAATGCCGGTGTTACTACAGATCCATCTTCAACTCCGGCACTATTAAATGCAACAGGTACTATCTCCATTTATGGAACACTTGCTATAAATAGTGATGTAACATTCACCAGTGCCACACCGCTTACAATAATAATATATGGATCGGCTGGACAGATATATTGGAATGCTAATAAGACATTGGCCTTGCCAGCTGGTTCTACCATTACTTATGTAAATAATCCGCCTGGTTTAATGCCTACCTCAGGCAGTGCTGCCCAAATTTTACAAATAGGCTCCGTAAAATATGCAGCCGCAAACGACAACTCCAATAATGTTGTTTATTCATTTACGGAAATCAATAATATTGGTGGCACCGCAAGAGTAAATCCGTCACCCAGTACTGGACCTTTTTGTTCAGGAAGCTCTATTAACTTTATGGCCAACCCTGTTACCCCTGCTGGTGATGTTATCAAAATTCTCTGGACGATTTCTCCGAGCAATGGCACATTCAGTCCCAATAATACCAGTGCAGCTACAAGTACAACACTTTCAGCATTAACAGCCAATACCTACACAATAACCACTGATCTTTATTCAGATGCTGGCAATAGTAATTACTTTTTAGCCGGCAGTAAAACTTTTACTTTTACTGTAACCGCCCCGGGAGCATGGTTGGGTGTAAACACTGACTGGAACAGCGCTTTAAATTGGTGCAACGGCACCATACCAACCAGTTCTACCAATGTAACTATCGGTAATGGCTTAAGTAATTATCCGGTTATTACAGGTACCTCTTTTGTAAATAATCTCACCGTCGCTACAGGTGGGTCTGCAGTTGTAACGGTATCCACCGGTGGCACATTTAAGATTGCAGGAGCCGTAACCAGTACCAATGGAATTAATGCAATTGCAGGTACTATTGAAATGATTGGAACAGCCCAACAGGCGATTAGTGGGAATAATTTTGTGTCTAATAAAATTGCTAATTTAACATCAACCAACGCAGCCGGTGTAGCAATAAGTTTCACAGGCGGCATGCTAAACGTGTCTGGTGTTGTATCGTTTGGAAATGTAAATAACGCAACAATTACTACAAACGATAACTTAACACTTTTATCGTCAGCCTCGGCAACAGCAAGGATTGCGGACGTTACAAATAATGCATCAAATACCGGCAATAACATCAACGGCAAAGTGGTAATTGAAAGATACATTCCGGGTAAAAGGGCATGGCGCTTACTGTCTGCTCCTGTTACCAAAGCAAGCAATGCA
>JANPNY010000660.1:0-14996 GCA_031427745.1 Chitinophagaceae bacterium
TTAAGTATTTCTTCATAAAAAAGGCTCACCATCTAAACACAAACATTTAATTTCTTAAACATAGTTTTATTTTTGAATTATAAATAAGGAACAAAGGATAGTATTCAATTTATTTAAGCTGGATAAGCTATATACTATAAACGCAATACCCATTAATTATGATGAACAGGAGTTTTAAAATTGTATGTTTAATTATCACAATATTTTTCGTCGCACAATTGCAGGCCCAGGTTAAAAAGCAACCGGTAAAGAAGCCGGCGACAAATGCAACTGCAAAAAAAGCTATAAAAAAACCTGCACTAAAGCCGGCAAAAGCTATTGCAGATACCGTAGCTAAAGAAGCATTTACGAGGGTAAAAATTAGTACCAATGCAGGCGATATGGTGATTCGCCTGTACAATAAAACACTGCAACACAGGGATAATTTTATTAAACTGGTAAAGGAACATTTTTATGACAGCCTGCTTTTTCACAGGGTCATCAGCCATTTTATGATACAGGGCGGTGATCCAAAAAGCAAAGCCAGTACTGCTGGTGAAATGCTGGGCATGGGGGATGTGGGCTACACCATTCCTGCTGAATTTGATTCTGCACTTTATAACAAAAGAGGTGCGCTTTGTGCTGCCAGAACGGATAACCCGGAAAAGGCCAGCAGCGGCTGCCAGTTTTATATTGTTCAGGGAAGAAAAATCAGCGAAGGCGAATTGAATAATCTTGAACAGCAATCTGGCAAAAAGTATTCTCCGGCAAAACGTATGACTTACAAAATGAATGGAGGCACCCCTTTTCTTGATATGAATTATACCGTATTTGGGGAAGTTGAATCAGGGATAGAGGTGGTTGATGCTATAGCCGCCGCACCGGTAGATAATTTTAAACGCCCTGTCAATGATATCAGGATGCGGATGGAAATGTTAATACCTGCAGATGAAAAACACGAAACAAAAAAATAAAACAGATACTCTTAAAATAACGGGGCAGTTGGTTATCTTGCAGCTTCTTTTTAAATAGAATTATTTATCTTTTTAAACATACAATATGAACGTTCCTGCAAATTTACGATACACCAAAGATCACGAATGGGTTTCAATAGAAGGGACTACTGCCACTATTGGTATTACCGATTTTGCACAAGGCGAATTGGGTGATATTGTATATGTTGATATCGCCACCAAAGGGAAAAACCTGGCTGCTGAAGAAGTGTTTGGAACAGTGGAGGCAGTAAAAACCGTGAGTGATCTTTTTTTGCCGGTAAAAGGAACGATCATTGAAGTGAATCCTGCACTGGAGGCTCAACCGGAGTTGGTTAACAGCGATCCATATGGCGATGGCTGGATGATTAAAATGACAGTAGACAATACCGAAGATGTTGGAGCGTTACTAGATGCGGCAGCCTATAGTGCTTTGGTCTCTTAATTTCAACAATGACACAACATAACAGGCCCTCTACGGTTGGTGTAAGGGTAATAAATTTTTTACCAGGCATTGCCTGGTTTTTATTGGGGCTAATATTAATCTGCCTGCCGGGGGAAGATGTACCGAAAGCTGACTTCCTGGATGCTATAAATTTCGATAAGATTGTCCATTCTGCACTATTTGGTGGTATCGTTTTTTTATTTTGTATGCCTTTCAAAAAAACCGGTTACAGCAGAAACGATAAACTGCAGCTTTTCATAAAAATCACATTGGCAACCTGTGTGTGGGGCTTAACTACAGAGTTTATTCAACGGTATTTTATACCCGGCCGGCAGTTTGACTTATTAGATTGGGCTGCCGATAGTTTTGGAGCAGTTGTTGCTTATTTTATAAGTACAAAATTTTTTGCGCCGGCTTAACTATTGCTAAGTTGCTTTTCTGGCGGACATTTCATCTTTCAAAATTAGAATGGATACTTATTATAAAATGGGTAAAACATGCATTCTTTTTTTCTGCTTTAATTTAAAAAACTTTTAAACTTACATCATCACCCGAAAAAACAGCAATTGCTAAAATGGTAAAAAACCAATAGCTATTGCAGTTTTTCATTACTTTTACCGATATGACAGCTATTGAAAGTATGGATTACAATACAGCACGAAATCATTTAACCATGAGGGAGTATGGTCGCCACATTCAAAAGATGGTGGAATACCTGCTTACCCTCGAAGACAAGGAAAAGCGCCAGCGCAATGCAATGGCGCTGATTGAGTTGATGGGCTTTTTAAACCCACATCTTAAAAATGTGGAAGACTTTCGTCATAAATTATGGGATCATTTGTTTTTAATCAGCGATTTTAAATTAGATGTAGAAAGTCCCTATCCAATACCTACAAGAGAAACTTTAAAGGCGAAACCAGAAAGGCTACCTTATCCTAAAAGATATCCCAAGTTTAATCATTTAGGTAAAAATATAGAAGTAATTATCGATAAAGCCTTGAAAGAAGAAAACCCTGAAAAGCGCCAGGGATTTGCCAATTCCATTGCCTATTACATGAAACTCACTTACAGCAACTGGCACAAAGAGCTGGTGCATGACGACAACATACAAAGTGAACTGAATACCATTACAAAAGGGCAGCTGGAGTTTAACAATCGTCCGTTTGTAAAACACAGAACTGATATACCAAGTGATAGAGATGACTACAGAGGTAATACAGGTAGTTATAGAAAAAACTTTGGTCAACGCAGTAACACAGGCGGAAGAGATGCTGCGGGCGGTGGAAGAGACAGCCGTGGAGGAAACGGTAGCAGGGACAATCGTGGCGGTAGCAGGGATAACCGTGGCGGCAGCAAAGACAGCAATAACCGTGGATTTAAAAAACGGTATTAAAAAGGTATCGTTGTAAAAAATATATTATCACCCCGGTCCGCCTCACAAAAGTGCCGGGGTTTTTATTTTTAATCATCTTTTTGTTTGTTAACTTGTCACTGAAAACGGTATCAAAAAAATCAACAGAAACTTTTCAATCAAAGTAAAACAATGAGTTCATTTCAAGTATACGGCGGAAAAAAACTGGGGGGAGAAATTACCCCGCAAGGCGCCAAAAATGAAGCACTGCAAATTATATCTGCAGTGTTGTTAACTGCCGAAAATGTTACCATTACCAATATACCCGATATTATTGATGTAAACCTGTTGATAGAATTGCTGGGCGAGATGGGTGTAAAGACGGAAAGAGTAAGCAGAGATACCTGTATTTTTCAGGCAGATGATGTAAATGTGGACTACCTTAACAGCGATGCTTATCATAAAAAAAGTGGTAAGCTTAGAGGCTCGGTAATGCTTGCAGGCCCTATGCTGGCAAGATTCAAAAAAGCATACATCCCAAAGCCTGGTGGCGATAAAATTGGCAGACGCAGATTGGATACACACATCATTGGTTTTGAAAAGCTGGGTGCTACGTTTCAATACAACAGCGATGGTTATTTTTACTTAACCGCCCCCGAACTGAAGGGCGCCAACATTATGCTGGACGAGCCAAGCGTAACAGGTACGGCCAATATAGTAATGGCTGCTGTTATGGCAAATGGTATTACATCCATATACAATGCTGCCTGTGAGCCATACCTGCAACAGCTTTGCAGAATGCTTAACCAGATGGGAGCAAAAATAGCCGGCATCGGCAGTAACCTGCTTACAATTGAAGGCGTAGAAAAACTCAATGGTGCCCAACATCGCATGCTGCCGGATATGATTGAGATTGGCAGCTTTATTGGCCTTGCAGCTATGACGCAAAGTGATGTTACCATAAAAAATGTAGGATTGGAACATCTAGGTGTAATACCCGATAAGTTTCAGCAATTGGGTATTAAAATGGATTTCGTAGGAGATGATATACACATACCCTCGCAGGATATGTATGAGATACAACGCTACATGGATGGCGGTGTACTTACCATTTACCATTTACGATCATCCATGGCCTGGCTTTACGCCCGATTTGCTGAGTATTGTTTTGGTAACTGCTACACAAGCCAAAGGCAGTGTTCTAATTCATCAAAAAATGTTTGAAAGCCGGTTGTTTTTTGTTGATAAGCTGATTGATATGGGGGCGCAAATTATTTTATGCGATCCCCACCGTGCAGTTGTAATAGGGCTGCAAAGAGAACAGAAACTAAGGGGCATCACCATGAGCAGCCCGGATATAAGGGCTGGTGTGGCTTTGCTGATTGCAGCCTTAAGTGCTGAAGGAAAAAGTACCATTCAAAATATTGAACAAATAGACCGGGGCTATCAAAATATTGATTTGCGTTTGCAGGCGCTTGGCGCAGATATTAAAAGGGTTGTTTAAATATTGAATTTGTTCAGTAATACCCATTCCCGTTTTTCTGCCGGCTTTTTTGCAATGGCTGCATGCTGTAAAATTCAAGCGCACAGCATCAGCAATTATTCCTTTTTCTTTCATTTCTTTGCAGATGCCAATTAGCAATAAAATCTTAATTATAACGGCCCCGTCTGGTGCAGGTAAAACTTCCATTACGCATCGCCTGATGCATACATTTCCACAACTGGCATTTTCTGTATCTGCTGCCACCCGGCAAGCAAGAGGCAACGAACAGCACGGCAAAGATTACTATTTTATTAGTCCGGATGATTTTAAACAACACATACAGCACAACGAATTTGTAGAATGGGAAATGGTGTACGAAGGAAAATATTATGGGACGCTGAAAAGTGAATTGCAGCGCATTTGGGACGCTGGGAAAATTCCGGTACTGGATATTGATGTTAAGGGCGCTATACATGTAAAGCAACAATATCCTGATGCTGCACTCACCATTTTTATTGTGCCTCCATCGGTAGATGTGCTAAAAAAAAGACTGGAAAGCCGGGGCACAGAAACCATAGAGTCGCTGGCAGCAAGGGTTAACAAAGCATCTTACGAAATTTCTTTTAAAGACCACTTTGATAAGCAAATACTAAACGACAACCTGGAGCATGCCTGTGCAGAAGCTATCGAAATTGTGGAAGCATTTCTTGCTAAATAATTAACCGGCTCATTTATTTAGTTCATTTTAGCCCAACATTTTAATAGTTGCCGGTTGCAAATACAAAATACAAGGTTCAATTGTATTGATGAATAAGTCAATGTGCTTTCTTATTTTTACAATATGGAATGGATAACTCCCCTTGCAATACTGCTTTCACTCCTGATGATAGGTTTTTTTGCAGGTATTGAAATTGCCTTTATTTCCGCCAATAAATTATCGATTGAGTTAAAGAGAAAGCAAGGCACTTTCAGCGGGAAAATATGGGGTGAATATGCAGATAAGCCAGCACAATTTATCGGCACTACTTTAATTGGATTTAATATCATACTGGTAGTGTATGGCTTGCTATGGAGTAGTATTATGGGGCCTTTGTGGGACCTCAGTTTCTGGAAACGGTTCAATACGGAAAACCCCTATATACGGCTGGTGGTAGAAACATCTCTTTCCACTTTTATCCTCCTGTTGTTTGAATTTACTTTTAAAGCTTATTTCCGGGCAAAAAACGAAACCATGTTAAGCAGTGGTTTCATAGCCTATATCACCCGGTTTTTCTTCTCAGCATTTTCAAGCGTTGCATCTTTTTTTGTAGAAATGGCGGAATGGATTTTAAAATATCTTTTCAACATTAAGCTGAATGATAAAAAAGAAGCATTTTCAAAAATTGACCTGGAGCATTTTATCAACCAAACCAAGTACCACGACGAAGAGGATACAAGCGAAATCAACAAAGAGTTATTTGAAAATGCCCTTTCTTTAAGCGAAACAAGAATAAGGGAGTGCCTGATACCCCGTAAGGAAATTGAAGGGGTAGATATCACCACAAACATAGAAGAACTAAAAAATAAATTTATCAGTACCCAACTAAGTAAATTGATTGTGTACGAACAAAATATTGATAACATTGCAGGCTATGTACACCAGCTGGATCTGTTTAAAAACCCGGCAGCAATCAATGAAGTGTTGTTGCCAATATTTGCCATACCGGAAAGTATGAGTGCTACTGACCTGATGAGTAAATTTAGTAAAGAAAGAAAAAGTATTGCATGGGTGATAGATGAATTTGGCGGTACTGCAGGCATTGTAACGATGGAAGATTTACTGGAAGAAATTTTTGGGGAGATAAAAGACGAATACGATACCGAAGAATTTGTAGAAAAGCAACTGGCCAACAATGAGTTTATTTTTAGTGGCAGGCTAGAGCTGGATTACATTACAGAAAAGTATAAGCTGGTATTTCCAGATAGCGAGGGAACTGAAACACTTAGCGGCTTTATCATTCAAAACCGGGATGAAATACCCAAACAGCGGGAAACATTTATCACAGGTAATTACCAGTTTGATATTTTAAATGTGAGCGACACAAGGATTGAAACCGTAAAACTGAAGGTGCTGAAGTAAAGCAAATACACTCCTCTCTCTTACCTCAGAAGTAAACAATAAATTTTATGGGCGGATAAAATAGTGACAGTAGCAAGCTGCCCAAAATGTGTTGTTGTAACCGGTAGTAATTTATACTCGGCATTGCAGCTTACTTTTGCAGTAATGAATATTGCAATTAATACACGGGCATTAAATGGAAATGAGGCAGCCGCAATGCTACTCAAAAAAAAGTTTGAACAGTTAGCCTCCTTACATACTGAACATCATTTTATTTTTATTACAGCCAATGAGCAATATGCCGAAAATGAAGCATTAAAAAATATACAAACCATCTTATTAAAGCAGGCATCTAACATTCCGCTGCTTTGGAAATATTGGTACAACTTTAAACTGGTTGCGCTGTTAAAAAAGATAAAAGCTGATGTTGTTGTCCACGCCGATATCGCCTGTTCTTTGCGAACAAAGCTGCCACAATGGATATCAGTCAACGACTTTGCCTTTTTAGATTTCCCGCAAGTGTACCCCAAAAAATATAACCGGTTTTTACATGTAAATGCCGGATCATTTTTTAATAAAGCCAGTAATATTTTTATAACGTCCGTCTATTTACAAGAACAAATTATACAACGGTATCCGGTAGCAGAAAAAAAAGTAACTATACTATATCCGGCAGCTGATGAAACATATCAACTGCTGGATTGGAAAAAAAGGGAAGAAGTAAAAGCAATCTATGCTGCCGGCAAAGAGTATTTTTTATACAGCGGAATCATTCATGCACAAAGCAATCTGACCAACCTGCTCAAGGCATTTTCACTATTTAAAAAATGGCAAAAAAGTAACATGCAATTGATACTTGCCATTGATACAGCAACCGATGCAACTACTTTTTTCAATAGCCTGCAAACCTACAAACATAAAGCAGATGTACTATTGCTGAAAGATACAATGGAAGAAGAATTGCGTTCTATAACAGCGGCGGCTTATGCTTTTGTAGCACCTGCTTTATTTAACGACAATCCTGCTATATTATTGAATGCATTACAATGCGGAGTACCGGTAATTGCCGGCAACACATTGCCCGTTACGGAAATATTTGGTGATGCTGTACTCTATGCCGATTGCAACAATGTAAAGGAACTTGCAGATAAAATGATGCTGCTGTTTAAAGATGAAGATATGCGCCGGGCTTTTATCAACAGAGGGCTGCAACAGGTAAAGCAATACAATTGGGATGCAAATATCAATGAGCTCTGGAAAAATATTTTGGCAACAAATCAACCAGTATAAAAAAATAAACTTGTTACATTTGCAGCCATCATTAGCATAGTTGCTAATTTACAAACCAGAACATACATCGTATGAATAATTCTACAATAAAAATAAATGTGCTTTTAGACCCGGATAAAATTCCGGCACAAATAACCTGGAGCGCAAGTGACAGCACCGCAGATATGGCCCAAAAAGCAAAAGCAATGTGCCTGGCTTTTTGGGATGGGGAAGATAAAACCGCCTTGCGTATTGACCTTTGGACAAAAGACATGATGATGGATGAGATGGCAGATTTTTATTACCAGATGTTTATGACCATGGCAGATACTTTTAACAGATCTACCCATCAGCAGGAGTTGAGTGATGATGTGAAAAAGTTTGCTCACCAATTTTTTGATAAGTTTAAAGCCATACAGTTAAAGGAACAGCGTTAAAGGCAATTTTACGAACTGGCAGATCACAAAAATTGTGAAAGACGTATTGATTAACTTGTAGTAATATAATTTTTAAACAAAATAAAATAAAGTCCTATACGCTCCGCCGGTTGGCGGATTGGAGGCAAATAATATGGCACTAGAGGAACAAATAATGGCAGAAATGAAAGATGCCATGAAAGCAAAGAACGAAGCGGTATTGAGAAGCCTGCGTGCTATCAAGGCCGAAATTATAAAAGCAAAAACCGACCCCGGCGCCGGAGGTGTGATAGATGAAGCAACAGAGCAAAAGTTTTTACATAAAATGATGAAACAACGCAGGGACTCATTGGAAATTTTTGAAAAACAAGGCCGGGCAGATTTGGCAGTAAAGGAAAAAGAAGAGATGGCAGTAATTGAAAGATTTTTACCCAAACAAATGGGATTAGACGAAATAAGAGCTGCAGTTACAAAAATAATTAACGAAACAGGGGCAGCTTCACCTGCTGATATGGGCAAAGTGATGGGGGTTGCCAGCAAGCAATTAGCCGGGCTGGCTGATGGTAAAACTATCAGCGCCATGGTAAAAGAATTGCTAACTAAATAGTGGATTGATTTTGCAAAAAGCACTTATCTAAGCCAACTACCGGTGCTGTTATTCCTTGCCATATGATAGATATTATATTTGCCATACTATTTATTCTTGCCATAATTAAGGGCCTGAGACGTGGATTTATAGTAGCTGTATTTTCAATAATCGGCTATATAATCGGACTGGCTGCTGCATTAAAATTATCCGCTTTGGTAGCGGTTTATTTGCAAAAAAATATCAGCATTACTGGTAAATGGTTACCCTTTATTTCCTTTGCATTGGTTTTTATTGTCGTGATCATCCTTGTAAACCTTGGAGCTAAACTTATAGAAAAAACTTTTGAAATGGCCTTGTTAGGTTGGCTCAACCGCATAGGTGGAGCTGTGGTTTATATTCTGTTATACAGCATCATTTTTAGTGTATTTTTATTTTATGCAGAAAAAATAAACCTCTTTACCAGGGAAAGCATTCAGCAATCAATAACATATAGTTTTTTAAGGCCATGGGCGCCGGCAATTATTGGAGGTTTTGGATATATCATTCCCTGGTTTAAAAATTCCTTTAACCAGTTAGAATCCTTTTTTGAAGGCGTTGCTAATAAAATAGAGCATTAATTGGAAGCATTATTTTATTTAGCTTAATTTTAACCCGATTAATTATTTTGCAAACCTTAATTGTCACCCACAATTTTACTACAGCAAGAATGAACTACGAAATACAACAAGACGGTAAATTTAAATTTATAGCGACTGGCAAGGGTGAACCATTAATGTTGTTACATGGGCTTTTTGGCGCATTGAGCAATTTTGCAGATCTCATTAATCATTTCAGTAAAAATTATGAAGTAATCGTACCTATTCTTCCCTTGCTTGAACTTGATTTGCTGCATACTTCTGTAGGTGGATTACAAAAATTTGTTCAGCGTTTTATTGAACACCGCAACTACAATAATATTCATTTACTGGGTAATTCACTAGGCGGCCATGTTGCGCTGGTACATATTTTAAAAAACCCGGAACGAATTAAAACCCTCACCCTCACCGGTAGTTCAGGATTATTTGAAAACGGTATGGGAGATACCTACCCAAAAAGAGGCGATAAAGAATACATCCGTAAAAAAACTGAGCTTACTTTTTACGATCCCGCTATGGCTACTGACGAACTGGTGAACGAAGTGTTTGAAATTACCAACAACCGCCTGAAAGTAATTAAGATTATTGCATTGGCAAAAAGTGCCATCCGCAACAACCTTGGCGAAGAATTAAAAGATATTAAACAACCTACCTGCCTTATATGGGGTAACAACGATGCTATAACACCTCCATTTGTTGGTAAAGAATTTCACAACCTGATACCCAATAGCGAACTGCATTTTATAGATAAATGTGGCCATGCACCTATGATGGAAGTACCGGAAGAGTTTAACAGTATTTTAAGTGCCTTTTTAGAAAAGCAAAAAGCACCTGCTGCAACTATTTAGTATTTTTAATTGTCATACTGGTTGAGTAAAAAATAAATTACTTTAAAACCCGTTAACCTGTATATGCTTACGGCAGACCTTATCAACAATAATATTCCCCGGCTTCAATTAAATGACAGTATCGCCAAAGCCATACAGTTAATTAACGATTTCAGGGTTACACATTTGCCGGTAGTTTCAGAAGATACTTACCTTGGCCTTATCGGCGAAGACGACCTGATGGACGCTGAAGAAGACAAATCAACCATTCAAATACTGGAGCAACATTTTATTGCAGCTGCCGTAAAGGAAAACGAGCATTTTTTAAACGCTGTTAATTATAGCAATCGGTACGAATCTACGGTGGTACCGGTAATTACAGAAGACAATGAACTGGCAGGTGTAATTACTTCTCCGGATTTATTAAAAGCACTGGGCTATTTTTCCGGCGCTACAGAAATAGGCGGCATTATTGTAATGGAAATGGAGAGAAGCCAGTTTGCACTTTCGGAAATAAGTCGTATTGTGGAAAGTAACGATGCTACGGTATTGCACCTTAACACCACTGTACAAGCCGAAACAGGCATGCTCACGGTAACACTTCATCTTAATAAAAAAGAAATAGCGTCTATTGTGGCAGCTTTTGAAAGATACGAGTACGATGTTATTTATTATTTTGGCGACGAAAAATTTGAAAACGAAATTCACAGCAACTACCGCCACCTGATGAACTACCTCGATATCTAAACGTTTGTGTATTGTATAAAAAATGTGGTTGAACCACAGCAGGCTTTTAAAAAAAGCATTCACAAAAAATCTCATCAGTTTTACCCAACCATTTTTTCACAGTAATATCAATTACTTTTGCAGCCTTTCAAACAGGGCAACTGTAACATTTAATGGGCTTTTTAAAAAAGATATATCAATGCTGCATACTATTTTTTATTGTTACCAGCGCTACTGCTCAAAATATTGATATATCCACTGGTGCCGCAGATAGCTTGTTGACAAATTTTAAAGATTCTTCTGCAAAAATTGTTATACATCACATAAATATTACAGGTAACAAAAGCACAAAAAGTTACATCATACTTCGGGAAATTCAGTTTAAAAATGGTGATTCATTATTGATAACAACCTTAAACAGCGAACTGCAAAATGCCCGGCAGCAGGTGTACAATACCAACCTGTTCAACGAAGTAAAAATTGAATTGTCCACCACTACTGCCAATGAAATTGATGTAAACTTTTTAGTTAAGGAACGTTGGTACATATTTCCCATTCCCAAGTTTCAACTGATAGATAGAAATATCAATGAATGGTTGCAGAAATACAAGGGCGACCTGGAAAGAGTGGTATATGGAGTAAAATTTACCCATTACAACCTTACTGGCCGCAGAGATTTACTTCGGTTAATTTTTCTAAATGGATTTACCCGTAATATTTCTTTTTCCTACAGCCAGCCATTCGTTAATAAAAAACTTACCCACGGATTTTCTTTTGGTGGAGGATTTATTGAAAACAGGGAGCACATTTACAAAACAGGGTACGATAATAAACCGCTTTTATTTAACAACGGAAATTACTCCCGCAAAAATATTTATGTAACTACAGGATATACTATCCGCAAAAATATTCTTCAATCGCATGCCTTCAACATTACTTATAATCACCTGCAGGTAACCGATTCTTTACTGGATAAAGTATACAATTTCAATTATTTCAACAGCAGCAATCCTGTGCAGAATTATGTTGATTTAAGCTATACCTATCAATACATAAATACCAATAACGCCGTGTATCCGTTAAAGGGTGTTACCGCTATGGTAAAGGTATTAAAGCGGGGATTTGGATTTTCCGGCGATGTAAGTATGTTTTTTGTAGAAGGAAATTTTAATAAATACTGGCCGCTGGGCAAAGATTGGTATGGCAGTATCAATGCATCTGCCAAAACTACTTTACCTTTTGATCAGCCTTATATTAACCAGCGGGCAATGGGCTATGGTGAACAATACCTGCGAGGACTGGAATTGTATGTGGTAGATGGAGTGGCATATGGCCTGTTGCGCTCTACGCTTAAAAAGAAATTGTATACCCTCCATGTGCCCTTACCATTTAAAACAAAAAAGTACAGCAGTATTCCCTTTAGCTTTTTTGCCAAAACTTATGCTGATGTTGGATACAACTACAATAAAAAGCAATATGCCAGCAACTTAAATAATAAGCTATTGTATTCAGGCGGTTTTGGTATTGACATCCTTACTTTGTATGATATCAACCTGAGGGTAGAGTACAGCTTTAACCAGTTAGGTAAAAACGGCCTATTTTTACAGGCGCAAAGTGGATTGTGATCAGGTGTATTTTTATATTACCGGGTTACCTGGATGAATCTATTTTTGGAACAACCTATTAATTTTTCAGTAAAAAAAATCGCACAAAATTCCGGATAGTCCTGGATATTTTAGGGATAAAAATTAAATAAATGAAAATAGCCATATACAGCAGGGGAATAGAAAATAACCAGCATAACGACATGGAGCTGCTGCTGGAAGAGTTACATGAACACAAGGTGCAGCCGGTTTTTTTCCAGGATTTTTTCAATCAGTTTTATTCGGCTGTAAAAATAAAAGGGAAGTATACAACCTTTAATTCAGCGGCAGATTTAGACGACGATATTGATTGTATGATTAGCCTTGGCGGGGATGGCACTTTGCTGGATACCGTAACATTGGTGCAGAATAAAGGAATTCCCGTATTAGGTATAAACTATGGCAGGCTTGGGTTTTTAGCCAATATTGGTAAAGAAGAAATCCGCTCGGCCATTAGAGCATTGGTACAAGGAACCTATGTAACAGAAAAACGTACGCTGATTCATTTAGATGCAGACATACCCATTTTTAATGGTATGCCTTATGCCCTCAATGAATTCACCCTGCAGAAGAAAGACTCTTCCTCTATGATAAAAATTCATACTTATTTAAACGGGGAATTTTTAAATACTTATTGGGCAGATGGACTGATTGTGGCAACTCCAACAGGGTCTACCGGTTATTCGCTTAGTTGTAACGGGCCCATTGTTTTTCCGGAAAGTGGCAGTTTAGTAATTACACCTGTAGCGCCGCACAACCTCAACATCCGCCCCATTGTAATACCCGATAATAATATTATTTCTTTTGAAGTGGAAGGCCGCACCGACTCTTTTATTTGCACGCTCGACAGTCGCCGGGTAGTGGTACCAAAAGAGGCACAGTTAGCTGTAAAAAAGGAAACCTTCGGCATCAACCTCATCCGCCTTAACGAAAATAATTTTCTGCAAACACTGCGTAATAAATTATCCTGGGGATTGGATAAACGGAATTAAGTAAAGGGGGTGTTTAGCTCGGAAATAGTGTCCAGATAAAGTTGATAGTGATAAAATACCAATTGCCATAAAGTCCAGCCTTGAAGCAAACTCATTATTGGCTGCAGCTTATTACTCTTTCTTAGGTAATTCTAATAACCTTTTTTCAATATCGCCAGTCGCAATTATGTTTTCATAGCACCACTTACAAACCCAGTCATGGCCATTAAAATAACCTGATGTCTGTTGACATTCATTCTCAAACCCTGTCAGAGTTAAACTACAGACACCACAATGATCTTGTGTCCATTCATTTTCTACTAAGTCGGTAAAATTAAGGTCATATTTTTGTCCTGTATATAATCTGCTGGTCTTACCGTTTTTATCAATTAATGCTGCTCTCGGTTTCCATTTTAAATATTCAAAAGTATCTTCCTTAAAATATTCATATTCTTCTCTTAAATGGTCAGCGTCGAAGTAGCCAGAAGGAAGTTTAAAAAAAATATTCGTCATAGTAGGAAGTTTTTTTAGGTTGGAAGCCAACGTTCGAGGCTTGGTGAAATTGGGGAATTGCCCAAATGTCAGCCCGGAACTGAAGCTAAATTTTTAAATAACCTGTCCTGAAAAAAGTTGTCTGGTTAATGAAGCTGAAACACGGCTTCCGTTCGCCCCCATTTTGCCTAATCCGAGTTGTGTATTTATGTCATTACGCAGTCGTCCAATCTTCTAATTTAATTCCTTTGATGCGTTTGAAATGATTTGTGTTGTTGGTAACCATTGTCAACTGATGGGTTATTGCAGCTACGCCAATTAAAAGGTCGAAATCGTCAATTGGAGTTCCAGCTTTTTGTAGTCGAGCTTTTTCTTTTGCATACAAATCCAAAGAATGGAAAATAGGAGGTATTTGTACGCATGATAAAAAGTTGTCCAACGCTTTTTTATTCTTTTCGGTTTTTTCACTTTTCTCTACACCAAATTTGAGTTCTGCCAAAGTTATCTCGGAAATAAAGCAATTGTCCGCAGATGCTTTGTCAAACTTTGCTTCCAGTTCAAACTTGCCCTTCATATAGAATATTGCAATGTTTGTGTCAATTAAATATTTTTTCAAAACGATTCGATTTGTCTTGTAGAAACTCTGCTGTTTCGAATTTCTGCAATAATTTCTTCGGAAGACTTTTTTGAGTCAAATGCGCCAAAGGCTTTTTTAAAGGAGGATTTTTTGTTGGACAGATCAGTCTTAACAGAAGCTGTTAACTTAGTTATAAGGTCAAGTTTATTATTTTGCTTAGGTTATCTAAAAGCTCGACATAACCGTCAACGATGGTGGTGTTTATTTCTGCAATTTTCATACAATCAAATCTAAGGTAAAATCCTGAAATTATGCAGTCAGTATAATATGTGCAAGGTCTCCAAAAGCATTAATCCAAACTGACCCCTTTCTAACCACCTGCTATACCTTATGGACTACTGCTGCCAATATTACGCTTTCGCTGGATGAAACCTATTGGAACAGTCAATTTTTTATGACGAGTATCATGTGATTGTGTAACTATTGTAACAGAAAAATATCCT
>JANPNY010000661.1:0-2948 GCA_031427745.1 Chitinophagaceae bacterium
CTTGGGTTACAACATGGCAAATTATTGAAAAAGGAAATTGCTGAAATTGTAACCAGGTGGAAAGAGAATACAACTAAATCAATGGGTAAAGATGCCAACCAGGTGTTGAAAGATTTTTTTAATTACGCACATTTCGATGATGCAATAAAAAAATGGACACCCAATTTGTATGAAGAAGTACGTGGTATTGCAGCAGGATCCGAACAGGCATTCAATGATATAATGGTACTAAACCTGCTAGATGAATTTTGGGTGTACGAGGATAATATTGCAAACCATCATTGCAGCGGTATTGGGGTGCCTGCTGTTAATGGCGGCACCGCTTATATCGCTCAAAACATGGACATTGAATCTTACACAGATGGATTTCAAATCCTTATGCGTTTAACAAAAAGCGGCACCCAACCAGAGCAACTCATATTAACCCATCCGGGTTTGATCGCCTTAAACGGAATGAATGAAACCGGTGTGGGTGCATGTATGAACACATTAATGCAATTGAATGCTTCCTCCTCCGGATTGCCGGTGGCGTTTATTGTAAGGAGAATAACTGGTTCAACTGATAAAGACGAACTGCTGAATTTTATTCAAACAGTGCCGCATGCCTCCGGCCAAAATTATATCATTGGCATTCGTGGCGATGTGTATGATTTTGAAGCCTCTTCCGGTAAAGTGGTAAGGTTTAATCCTAACAATACCAATGGCACCATCTATCACACCAATCATCCTTTAGCGAATGATGATGTAAAAGAATGGTTCAAAAAATTTGATCCTGCATTAGCCTCTTCAGCTGGTTTACAAAACTCTAATAGTAACATCAGGTTAGCAGCCGTTACAAAAAGAATAAAAGAAACCGCAGCCATTAGTGACGTTAATATAAAAGATGCCTTACGATCAAAAGATGATAAAGATAATCCTGTATGTCGTGCCCCAAAAAACGGCGGATTTACATTTGGCTCAGTTATCATGACACTGACCGGTACGCCTAATCTGCAAGTCACCGCCGGGCCACCGGATGAATCGGAATACCGGAAGGTATCCTTCACATCATCCATTGAAAAAATCCAAAACGAAGTATGGCAAATGGAAGAGCGCTACTGGAAATATGTAAAAGAAAAAGACCTGCAGGGCTACCTCACTTTATGGGACGAAAAATTTATAGGTTATCCCGGCAACAATATTATTGGCAACAAAGCCCATATTACGGATTGGCTGATGGATTTGTATAAAGACAAAACCGGTGTATTTAGTTATGAGCTCACTCGTAAAATAGAAAACGTGTTTGATGATATTGTAATTGTGCTGTACGATGTAACCCATATATGGACAAATGAAAAAAATGAAGTGGTGAAAAAAAAGACCTATAAAATAACGCATACCTGGAAGAAGTCGGATAATGGCTGGTTGATTATTGGGGGAATGGGGGCGAATAAATAAACAACATGAAAAATAAAAAATTGATTTGTACTGCTGCACTTTTTATTGCTGTGTCAATCATCATCAGCAGTTGCAAAAATCCATCAAAGGAATCATCTAAAGAAGCTTCTGTTTTAGAAACTATAAATAAAAAAAATATGGAAAATGAAAAGCTACTCCATTTTGGTAAACAATACGCAGCCGCATGGTGCAGCCAAAAACCTGACAGTGTTGCTGCGTATTTTTCTGCCACCGGTTCATTAAGTGTAAATGCCAATACTCCCGCTGTCGGAAGGGAAGCTATAGCTAAAGTAGCAGCAGGATTTATGACCGCTTTCCCGGATATAATTGTTATCATGGATAGTTTGATTACGCAACCAGAAGCCACCGCATTTCACTGGACACTTACCGGCACCAACACAGGACCGGGAGGTACCGGCAATAAAGTAAAAATAAGCGGTGTTGAAATGTGGCAGTTTGATGCAGCCGGTCTTATCCAGGAATCCAAAGGCAGCTTTAATGCAGATGAATATAACAGGCAACTAAAAGTTGGTATTAAATAGTAACATCTTTACAAGTTTAACCAAGCCGATAATTGAAAAGGAAATTTTATTTTATCGGTGATACCATCATACTAAAACCATTAGATGCGAATCGCAGGTTGAAATGGACAAGGCAAAAATAAAAAGCTACCGTAGTAGCGAATCTCTAATAATAACAATCTAAAAACGCAACCAAACAAATATTATGACCAAATCAAAATGCTTATCACTGATCTTCTTAACTATTGTAAGTTTATCTGCCAGCACACAGTTGCTTGCACAAAAGGCAACCACAAAAAAAGAGCAGGAAAAATCAGCCATGCCATTGTATGAAAAATACATTGATGACAACATGGATGCTCACTTAAAAGAGTTTGTAGAGTTGGTATCTATTCCAAGTGTATCATCCATTCCGGCGCATAAGCCGGATATTGAAAAAACGGCTGAGTGGATAGTGAACAAATTAAAAGCCATTGGCATAACAACTGCACAAACCTTACCTACAGCAGGGTATCCAGTCGTATATGGCAGTTGGGATAAAGCACCCGGCAAACCAACCGTTTTAATCTATGCTCATTACGATGTACAACCTGTAAAAGAATCTGAATGGGAAAATCCACCGTTTGCCCCGGTAATTAAAGACGGTAAAATATTTGGGCGTGGTGCAAGTGATGATAAAAGCGGTGTGATGATTTCTATATTAGCAGTGGAAGCGATGTTAAAAACAACTGGTAAACTTCCGGTAAACGTAAAGTTTTTATTTGAGGGAGAAGAAGAAATCGGCAGTCCGAACTTTAAAGCTTTTCTTGAAAAAAACAAGGAACTGTTGCGTACAGATTTTGCCGTAACAGCAGATGATGCACAATACAGTGATAGCATCCCTGCCATTACAACAAGTTCAAGAGGTGCAGCACAACTGGAGTTTACGGTAAAAACAGCCAATACAGATGCACACTCCGGACAGTTTGGTGGCAAAACCCCCAACGCCGC
>JANPNY010000662.1:0-2948 GCA_031427745.1 Chitinophagaceae bacterium
GCTTTTGGTGATGTAATTGAAAATTGTAAACTGGTAAATACGCAAAAGCACAACGGCACCTGGATCACTAATGCCATCACCAATGCCTATACAACCTTGCATACACTAGGCCATGCACACAGTGCAGAAGCCTGGCTGGAAGGAGAATTGGTAGGCGGCCTGTATGGCATCCGGATGGGGAATGTTTTTTTTGGTGAAAGTATGTTCAGCAAAGTGAGCAATGCCAGCAAGTTTGCTTTCATCCTTTATGTTCAACAACTGCAAAAAGAGGGAGTGGTTTTAATCGATTGTCAGCAGGCAACCGAACACCTCCATAGCCTCGGCGCTACCCTCATTAAAAGAAGTGATTTTATAAAAGCATTGGATCTATATTGCTGAGGTTGTTTTAGGCAGGCAACAATGGCTATTAAATTTTCGTTATTTCAACATCCTGTCATTCTAGTACAAAACTGCTATTGGGCGAAGGCATTAATTGTAACCAACAACGCTATCTCCCAAACTTTTGCTTCAAAGCCTGTAATGCATCTGTCATAGGCATTTCTGCAGCTACAGCTGTTTTTGGTTTATTGCTTTGTGCCGGTTTATTAAAATGATTTTCTTTACTAAACTGCTTTCTTGCCGGTGCTGCCTCTGTTTGTTTAATAGATAGGTTGATTCTTTTACGGGCAACATCAACATCTATAACTTTTACTTTAACCTGCTGGTTAAGTTTCAACACTTCGTTAGGGTCGGTGATGTATTTATGTGCAATTTCACTCACATGCACAAGGCCATCTTGCTTTACACCAATATCAATAAAAGCACCAAAACGGGTGATGTTGGTTACAATACCGGGTAATTCCATGCCGATGCTAACTTCTTCAATACTGTAAATATTGGCAAATTCAAAAGCCTGTACTTCACTCCTTGGGTCAAGACCGGGCTTCTTTAATTCATTAATAATATCCTTAATGCTGAGTTCACCCACCAGTTCCGTAACATATTTTTTAGCATCTACTTTTTTCAGCAGTTCTTCCTGGCCTATCAATGCATTGGTAGCCAACCCCAGTTCTTTTGCAATGGCCGCCACTACAGGATATGCTTCGGGGTGTACCGCACTTTGGTCGAGTATTTCTGTGCCCTCTTTTATTCGTAAAAATCCAGCACATTGTTCATAAGCTTTATTTCCTAATCGGGGTACCTCCAGTAATTGCCTGCGGTTGCTGAAATGGCCTATTTCGTTTCTGTATTTAATGATATTTTCTGCAAGTGTACTGCCAATGCCGCTCACATAACTCAGCAGGTTTTTGCTGGCTGTGTTAAGATTTACACCAACATTATTAACGCAGCTAACTACCGTTGCATCCAGCCGCTCCTTTAATCGGAACTGGTTTACATCATGCTGGTACTGACCAACACCAATGCTCTTAGGATCGAGTTTTACTAACTCTGCCAATGGATCCATTAATCTTCTGCCGATGCTTACTGCACCTCTTACAGTAATATCCTGGTCCGGAAATTCTTCTCTTGCTATTTCAGAAGCCGAGTAGATAGATGCCCCATCTTCATTCACTAAAAATATAGGAAGTCCTAATTGCAGGCCTTTAATAAACTGCTCGGTTTCCCTGCCTGCTGTACCATCGCCAATGGCAAAAACTTCAATGCCATATTGCTGCACCAGGTTTTTTATTTTAATGGCTTCGGAAGCAACTTTATTATTTTCGTGCGGAAAAATTAATTCTGTTTTTTGCAGGCCACCTTTTTCATCCAGGCAAACCACTTTGCAACCTGTGCGGTAACCCGGATCAATGGCCAAAATACGTTTACTACCGAGCGGCGAACTCAATAGTAACTGCCGCAGATTCTCAGCAAATACATTGATAGATTCCTCATCTGCCCTGGTTTTTAGGGCCGTTCTGCTTTCCGTTTCAAGACTAGGCTGCAGTAGCCTTCGGTATGCATCTTTAATGGCTTTACGGATTTGATCGCTTGCCGGGCTCATGCCTTTCAGGTACAATTCTTCAATGGTTTCCAATGCAACCTCTTCTGCAGGGGCGATGGAAATGCGTAAATAAGTTTCTAAAAAGCCACGCAGCACCGCCAAAATACGGTGCGATGGAATGGTAGAAATTAGTTCAGAAAAATCAAAATAATCTTTGTATTTAATGCCTTCGGTTTCTTTATCTGCCACCACTTTACTTTGCAGCGTGGCGGAGGTTTCAAATAGTTTGCGAAGCCTGGCTCTTACCTGTGCATCTTCATTTACCAGCTCAGCAATAATGTCCCTGGCACCTTGCAATGCGGCATCTGTATTGGCAACTTTTTCATTGATATTTTTAGCAGCTTCTGCCAAAAAATTTTTTTGTTGTTGCTCCAAAAGCATCGTCGCCAATGGCTCTAAGCCATTTTCTTTAGCAGTTTGTGCCCTTGTTTTTCTTTTTACTTTGTAAGGGAGATAAATATCTTCCAGTGCAACCAGCGTTGCAGCTTTGTTTAACTTTTCCTGCAGCACTTCAGTCATTTTGCCCAGCTCGGTAATTGTTTTTTCTATAAAGGCTTTTCTTTCGGCAAATTCTTTTAAAAACTTTGCTTCGTCTTGTATTTGCTGAATCTGCACTTCATCAAGTGCTCCTGTTTTGTCTTTGCGGTAGCGGGCAATAAAGGGTATAGTGGCGCCTTCTGCCAGTAGGTCTAACACGGTTGCTACCTGTGTTGTTTTAATATTGAGCTTGCCAGCGATTGGCTGAATAAATTCGGTCATAACTTATTGTTTGGGCTGCGAAATTAACTTTGTGTGGGGAAAGAAAAATTTGGATAATTGCCGGAAGCTGATAAACCAGCTGTTTATGTTGCAAATATTTTTAAACTGGGTTTAATTCTTCCATAGAAGCTATCTAAGCGTATCTAAAGTCTTTCGAAAAAACGATCAAATGCTGCTGCAAGAAGGAGCAATATCTTGATTAGTCATT
>JANPNY010000663.1:0-7384 GCA_031427745.1 Chitinophagaceae bacterium
TAAGCCCATAAAATGACAAACATACAATTCTCCGGATTTGATTTTTGGATGATTAGATATATCGTACAAATGTTTGGTGATTTGCTGCGAACATTGATGGAAAGTTTCCGGCTTATCAAAAATTATCTCGGCAAAATGAAATATTTCATTCAATTGTAAGTCGCCTGTAGGGTGAGACAAGCGGTATATTTCATTCACTTTTTCAAATGGCTTTAAAAAATACTCCTTCAGCAAACCTGCCAATATTTCGTCAGCAATTTGTACAGGTTGTTCCGATATTATAACTGGTTCGTCTAAGAGTTTATTGCCTACTTTATGTATGGATAATTGATTTAGACCTGCTTCAAAAAAAGTTATCATATGCTGTTTTACTTTGACTTGGAAAAATGTAACCAGTCTCAATTTTCATTTTGTGATTTGTATTGAAACTGTCCGCAATATAGGTACAGTTTATTTAGCAGCCGATTGCACTGCAACCGTTATTATAAATCGCTTTTCAATGTTACTATCAAAATTGCATGTAGGTGTTTGTAACAAAAAAGTGTATCATCTAATTTAGTTTTCCGATCTTTTGCTAATGAATCGACCTTTAAGATACAGTTAACAAACAATTGGCAAGATATTTGCAGGTTGAGAACGAATCCTAACCTAAAATGCTAACAATCTTACCTCAAAAATTTTTGTCTCAAGGATATAAAAGCAGCCGAACAACATGGTTGCCAGATTTATTAAAGAACGTTACAACTTTTTTATTTTCCACAAGCACAACCTTATTAAAGCCTCGCACTATCAGGATAACACAAGCTCTCAATTATTTTCATAAATATTTTTTTACCTTTAAAAATTCACTCTATGCAAACAACTAAAAAACAATTACTTGGAATGGGCATTGTGGCCCTAAGCTTATCAGTAATTTTGGTAGCATGCCAAAAAGAAACCTCCTCAGTAAATAACCCCAACAGTGCAAAACAACTGTCTTTGTATTTAACGGATGATCCTTGCCAGTTTGATTCTGTTTTTATTGATATTCAAACTGTGGAAGTAAAAATTGATACCAATGCAGGGCACATGCAGGATGATCATTTTGGTGACAATGATGATGACAGAGAAGATGATCATCAAAGCCATGATGGATTTGGACAATGGGATACACTCACGTTCAATGCTGGTATCTATAATGTTTTAAGGCTTCGCAATGGCATCGATACTTTATTGGGAACAGGCAATTTACCTATGGGCGCAATAAGGAAAATACGGTTGACTTTAGGTACCAACAATTCGTTGGTAAAAGATGGTGTAACCAGCCCCCTGTCAATGCTTGCCGGCACCAACAAATATGTATATGTAAAAATCCACAAAGAACATGAAGATGTAATTGATAATTCGCATTCTGCTATGTGGATTGATTTTGATGTATGTGAATCTATCAAAACAATTAACGGCCAGTATTACTTAAAGCCGGTTTGTAAGCCTTTTGGAATGAAGAATTTTGCAAGAATAGAAGGTAAGGTATTTCCTGCCGCTGCAAATGCATTTGTGAGAGTTTACAATTCAAATGAATCTGCAACAGCATCACCCGAAGATGATGGAGAATATAAAGTAAGAGGATTGCACGAGGGAATGTACAATATAACCTTCCAAGGGGCAAACGGATACAAGGACACTACAATTACTAATATCCAATTGTTAAAAGGACAGGAGGTTCGTATTCCGAATATTACGCTTCATTTATAAGAGTTAAAACTACTAAAATTCAAAGGCCGGAAATTGTTTCCGGCCTTTTTTACATTAAACTAACTTATCGTTTTAACCGTTGTCTATAAAACTGTAATCATCGCCTCTTCTTTCTTCCACTCCTTATCCATTACAAAAGTTCCGAAAGGTAGTAGGGAGGCCAGAAATGCTTTCATCAACCAAAGAAAACCTTTTTGGTTATCACCCTTTACCTCCCAGGCCAGTACAACAAATGCCACAAATAATACGCCATGCAGGCTGCCCATTATTTTAACTGCTAATGGCATATTGGCAAAATATTTCAATGGCATTGCTACAAATAATAGAAGCAAAAAGGAAACACCTTCTGCCTTGGCAATTTTTCTAAACCAGCTAAATGTTTTTTTCATAAATCTTTTTAATTCCGGATTACTTGATTTATTTTAATTTCCCAGTGCTGCAAAGTAAGCGTATTATGTCCTGAACAGAAAGGCAATAAATATGCAACTATTCTTCTGCCATATCATTGAAAAAGCTACAATGGTTTAGTCTCCAACTCCTTTACATTTCCTGTTCTTTTTAAAACACCCCATCCCTGCAATTCTCCTTTTATTGCTTTATTAAAAGATTTAATGATGATATAGTACATTAATTGGCGATAAACCAGCCTTTGTGGTATCATCCAGATAAGCTTTTTATAATCCTCTTTTTCAAACGCAAATGCCAGTGCTGCGCCTGCTACATCTACCAACGTAAAAATGAAATAATACTTTACTATAAAGCCAATATCTGCCTGGATAATACCCAGGCCTGCAGCAAGCAAACTTACTACTAGCAACAAGTCTGCCAGCGGTGCCAAAAAGGGAAGTATCATTTGATAAATTAAAATATTAGGCAACGCCACCATACCAAAATTTTTGTATTTGGGATTGAAAACAGCGTCCCTGTGTTTCCAGAAACACTGCATTACACCAAAGCTCCAACGGAATCGTTGTTTTAAAAACTGCTTCATCGTTTCAGGCGCTTCTGTATAAGAGATGGCGTCATTACAATTTCGAACAAGGTATCCGTTACGATGTAATCGCATGGTAAGATCACAATCCTCAGCCAGCGTATCAGTTGTAAATCCGCCCGCTTTAATGATGGCTTCTTTTCTAAATGCACCAATGGCACCTGGCACGACTGTGATACAATTAAGCAAGTCGAAAGCACGCCTGTCGAAATTTTGAGAAGTAATGTATTCAATGCTTTGCCAACGGGTAATCATGTTTACTTCGTTGCCCACTTTTACATTGCCTGCTACTGCGCCTACAACACCCTCTAAACTCTCGCCCAAAGGCGAAACTGTAAACCCGCCTACATCAAACTTTTTAATTAGTTGGCTAACTGCATCGGGCCTTAATTGTGTGTCTGCATCTATACAAACTACATAATCGCTGTTTGCTTTTTCAATACCAACATTTAAGGCAGAAGCCTTGCCACCGTTGGGTTTTGTAAATACAAAAACATTGGGTGTATTTTTAAATTCATTGCTTACTGTATTAAACGTGCTGTCTTTACTACCATCATCAACAAAAACTACCTGCAGGTTTGGATAATCTTGCAGCAATAAACTATTAATGGTTCTTACAGCATTTATTTCTTCATTATAAGCAGGAACAATGATGCTCACCAACGGCCATTCACCCACCTTTATCGTTGCAGGAGCCACCACCATTTTACCAGTCTCTTCTTTTCTTTTTTGTAACCATGCCAGCAAGGCCATTATTAACATTCTGCCTACAGACAATGCAATGCCCACAATAAATAACGCAAACAAAACATGGCTGCCCCAATAGGTAGCTTCTGCAAAAAAGAAATTAACTTTAGATAACCATCTATCCCTGCTTGGTGGTAGTTTGGGCATTATATCGTCTTGTGTTTTGCCCATTAAATCTGCTACGGTGGTAAATTTATATCCCCGCTTTTTAAAGTAGTCAATAATTTTCGGCAAGGCATCAACAGTAGCTTGCCGGGTAATGCCTCCGGCATCATGTAATAAAATAATACTTGCACCCCTGCCCTCAACCTGGCTGATCGTTCTGGCAACAATAGAGTCTGCAGTAACACCTGTCTGCCAGTCGTTGGGATCTATACTTTCGCCGATGGTTAAATAATTTTCTTCCCGGCTTCTTTCAATGGGTTCCAGTTCCTCATAAGTTTGGGGTTCACTATCCGCATTGTACGGGGCCCGAAAAAGAATTGTTGATCGTCCGGTAACACTTTCTATTAGCAACCTCGTCAACTTCATTTCCAATGCGGCACGCTGGTTACTCATTTTTGCTACATTCTTATGAGTAAAAGTATGATTGCCAATTTCGTACCCCAGTTTGCTTATTCGTTGTAGCAGGGGAATATTTTTTTCTGCCTGCAAGCCAACCACAAAAAACGTAGCAGGAACTTTTTCCCGTTGTAAAATGTCTAATATTTTAGGCGTCCATTCTTCATCGGGCCCATCATCAAAAGTTAAAATTAGTTTATGCCCCGGGCCAGGATCGGTTAGGTCTTCTCCAAATTTTTGTATAATGTATCCGGATGGAAGCTGCACATACTGCTGTTCTGCTATCAACATTTCAGCCGTATCTATTTCAATATTTATTTTGCCGGCCTGCGGCGATGCAACAATATTTAATACTTCACCCTCGCCGTCATACCCAACGTTATCCGGGATTATCGGGATGGTTTTGAGTATATCAAAACTAAAAGGATTGGTAGCTAGAGATTCGTTGCTAAGATCTCTTTTGTAGTAAGTCCACATCCTAGCATCTTCGCTGCCCATGCGCCAAAGTGCCGTGCCGGCGGTTTCGTATTCATCACTAAACCGAAGGATGTTGAACGTGGTGGCCGCATCGGTGCACCAAACTTCATGTTTAACCTGCATCAATTCGCCATCGTCTCCTTTTACATCCTCTAAATAAACAAAATGGCAATTGTAACTATCATTATCAAAATCAACTTTTACATTTTTTATTTTTGCCTTGTTAATAGCATAATTATAAGTAATACTTTCGCAAGTGTCTTTGCCTTCACGGGTTTTATACCAATCATATCCATAGCCCGCAATACCAAGAATAATTTTTCCTGGCTCAATTTTTTTTGCAGTTCGTTCCACTGCGCCTTCAATCCATTTTTGGGAACTCACCGGACCAGGACCTGTAGAGTTGTTGTATTGGTCGTATGCCATTAAAATAACATAGTCGTTATAGGCAGATAGTGTTTTGTAATCATAGTCATTATTGTCAACAGCTACATCCATTGTTACCGTTAGGGCTTGTGCGTGCAATGCCTCATACAATTCTTTTTGAAAAGTAGATAAGGGTATGTTGCTAGTTTCTTTCAACTCTTCAAAATCGATATTAATACCATCAAAATGATAAAAGTTAAGTGTATCAACTACCTGTTTAATAAATGCTTTTCTTTTTTCATCATTGCCTAAAATAGTATGCAACAGCTTGCCATCAAAATCTTTAAGATTAGAATTAAAGTTGCTGAGAATAGGCATTATCTCCAGCTTTTTTGCACGCATCAAAGCAAGGCCTGCACTATCTATCCTAGTTTGTAGCGTATTAGTAAGCGTATCAATAAAAAACCATTCAGGAAAAATAACATTCAGGTTACTGCCATACTTTTCTAAATCTGGCAGTGAGGTTTTACCTGTCCATGGGGTATAAAATGCAGCCCTTATATTGGGGATTGAATCGGCAACGTTGGCATTATGTTGCCGGCTATTTCTTAAAGAGTCTTCTCTCGTTTTTTTACCCAGAAAATCTTTAAACCCTTTATATTTTTTATTGAACCCTTGCTCCAGGGTTAAAGGATTTGCAGGATCCATTTTCCCCTGGTAGGCTTTTGCTTTTGCCTCCAGGTTAGGTATAGTGGGGCTGCCACCTCTAATTAAGGCAATTACCAGTACGGCAATAAAAAAAACGGCAATCATCAGCAAAATTCTGAATGACCATTTAAAATTTCTCCAACGCCTAATGCTGGTGGTTTGAAATATTTGTGCTTCCTGGCTCATAATAATTGTAAAGATAATTTAACAGGAAGCTTACAACGACTTTAGTTGCCCACACGTGGTTATCGATTTGTTATTTATAAATTTATTTTACTTTTTAGATGAAAAAAATTGGCCGCATCATATAAAACAGCCTGAACAAATGAATAAAGTGATGCACCCAGATTTAATTATTCAGAATAGTTTAAAAATACCGGGGCCATTAAATCTTCTCATTGCACGAAACAAAATCAATTGCTTTACAATTCTTCTATTTAACTAGATTTGAATTTCAATAATTGTAAAAAATAGTTTTATGAATAAACGTTCATTTGTAAAAAACTTTTCAATGCTGGGGCTGGCAGGCATGCCGGGTGTAAACCAGTTAGACAAATGGTTGAAGCAACATGAACATGCATTGCCAACAACACTTGCAAGCGATGAAACTTTTTGGGAGGGCGTAAGAAAAGGCTATAGAATTAAGCCGGATTATATTAACCTCGAAAATGGCTATTACTGTTTTCTTCCGCAGGAGCTATTGGAAAAATCCATTGAAAATATCCGTGAAATAAATTACCAGGGTTCGTACTACATGCGTACTGTTCAGTTTGATAATAAAAAAGCGATGGCTGCTAAACTAGCTGCCCTTGCCGGTTGCCGAGCAGATGAACTGGTTATTACCCGTAATACTACCGAGTCGCTTGATATGATTATCAGCGGCATGCACTGGCAGGCAGGTGATGAAGCAATAATGGCTGACCAGGATTATGGATCGATGCTGGAAATGTTTAAGCAGGTTGCAAACCGGTATGGCGTTGTAAACAAAATCATATCCGTCCCAAATCATCCTACCTCCGATGATGAAATTGTAAAACTTTATGCTAATGCCATCACAGCAAACACCCGCCTGCTGATGATTTGCCACATGATTAACATTACCGGACAGATATTGCCGGTTCGTAAAATATGCGATATGGCGCATGCAAAAGGAGTTGCTGTAATGGTAGATGGAGCCCATGCTTTTGCACATATTCAGTATTCCATCTCCGATTTAAATTGTGATTATTACGGTGCCAGTTTACATAAGTGGCTAAGCGTTCCGTTGGGTGCTGGGTTACTTTACGTAAAAAAAGACAATATTAATAAAGTGTGGCCGCTGTTGGCAGAAAGCGAAACATTGACGAATGATATTGCCCGTTTAAATCACATTGGTACACACCCGGTGCATACTGATTTGGCCATTGCTGATGCTATTGACTATTATTTTAAAATTGGTCCCGAAAGAAAAGAGGCACGCCTTAGATACCTGCAACATTATTGGACAAGCAAAGTAAGAAACATGCCCAACATCCTTTTAAATACACCTGCTGATGCGGCACGCAACTGCGGCATAGCCAATGTTGGAATTCAATCGATACTACCCGCTGACTTAGCAATAACCTTGCTTAAAAAATATAACATTTACACAGTTGCAATTGATTACGCAGGTGTAAGAGGATGCAGAATTACGCCTAACATTTATACCACTCCTGTAGAATTGAATCAATTTATAAAAGCATTAACTGCCTCGTGATAAGGAGTCAATTTTATTTCCTTGTTCATTTTGTAATGATTGACTTTCTAAGTTAAGGATATTTT
>JANPNY010000664.1:0-2182 GCA_031427745.1 Chitinophagaceae bacterium
TCTAATCCCAAAATCCGCCGGTTAAACTTTTCATCTGATGACTGACCTGCAAAATCATCAAATGCTTTTTCTGTAACCCTGATGATATTCTTTTTTATAAACTCCGCTCCTTCCCTGGCACCATCTTCCGGATGTTTGATACAGCATTCCCATTCCATTACTGCCCAGCCTGAATAATTGTATTGTGTTAATTTGCTAAAGATAGTTTTAAAATCAACCTGTCCATCACCCAGAGAACGGAAACGTCCGGCACGGTTGATCCAGCTTTGATAGCCACCATACACCCCCTGTTTCCCGGTAGGATTAAATTCTGAATCCTTTACATGGAAAGCCTTAATTCGTTCATGATAAAAATCAATGTATTGAAGATAATCCAGTTGCTGCAATACAAAATGCGATGGATCATACAGCAGGCAGGCTCTTGGATGGTTGTTTACTTTTTCTAAAAACATTTCATAAGAGGCCCCATCATGTAAATCTTCTCCCGGATGTATTTCGTAACAAACATCCACACCACATTCATCAAAATAATTTAAGATGGGTAACCAACGATTGGCCAGTTCTGTAAAACCGGTTTCAATCAGCCCTGCAGGACGCTGTGGCCATGGATATACGAGGTGCCACAACAATGCCCCACTAAATGTTGGATGTGCTGTAAGGCCCATATTTTGTGATGCTTTCGCAGCATATTTTAATTGTTGTACAGCCCATTCGGTTTTTGCTTTTGGGTTACCACGTAACTGCTCGGGTGCAAACCCATCAAACAGCGCATCATACGCTGGATTTACAGCAACCAACTGACCTTGCAAATGGGTTGACAGTTCCGTAATGGCAACACCTGCATCTCTGGCAATTCCTACCAGTTCCTCTGCATAAGTTTTGCTTTCTGCTGCCTGTTGCAGGTTAATAAAACGGCTATCCCAGGAAGGAACCTGTACGCCTATAAAACCCTTTGCCGCAGCCCATTTACAAATGGAGGCAAAAGAATTATACGGCGCCTCATCACCGGCAAACTGCGCTAAAAAAATACCAGGACCTTTTATTGTTTGCATAAAAATTTATTTAATTCCTAAGCCCCAAAAAGGGAGTTGGAGTCTGTTTATCTTAAATTATTTTATAACCAGGTAGCTAAATATTATTCAGTTACATCTTAAAATCTTTAACTAATAATTTGCTACTTGCCCAGCTCTAGGGAATGGGTGTAAATTCGGTCCATTTCACCTCGCTTTGCCCTGAAGCAACTACTGTGTCAATAAATGCCATGCCCCTGATTCCGTCTTCCACACTGGGAAAATCAGCCGCTTCTTTTGGAGCCGTGGTTCCATCAATTTTTGCACCCAGTGTTACAGCAAAATTGCGGTAAATGTTTGCAAAAGCTTCCAGGTATCCCTCTGGGTGGCCACCCGGTGTGCGGCAGTTAGCCACTGCATAGCTCGACAAACGATCGCCATAGTTACCGCCGGCTCTTAATATTTGTGTAGGTGCATCCAGCCATTTTACCAGTAAAGTATTTGGCTCGTGTTGGGCCCATTCCAACCCGCCTTTTTCCCCATACACTCTTATTTTTAAAGCATTCTCTTCACCTGCTGCCACCTGCGATGCCATTAAAACACCTGCTGCGCCATTATTAAATTTAAGCAGTACGTTACCGTCATCATCCAATGCTCTGCCGGGTACCATCACATTTAAATCGGCACAGAGATAGGTAATTTTTAAGCCGGTGATGTATTCGGCTAAGTGTGCGGCATGTGTACCAATATCTCCAATACATCCGGCTTTGCCACTCTTGCTGGGATCGGTACGCCAGGCTGCCTGCGCATTGCCTTCTCTTTCACTTAATTTGCTCAACCAACCTTGCGGATATTCTACCCACACCTTTCTTACTTTCCCCAGCACTCCATCGTTCACCATTGCTTTAGCCTGCTTCACCATTGGATATCCTGAATAGGTATGCGTTAGGCAAAGCAGTAAACCCGTCTGTTCAACTATTTCTTTTAATTCAATGGCTTCGGCCAAATTAAAGGTGATGGGTTTTTCTATCACTACATTAAAACCCTTCTGCAAAGCCATTTTTGCCGGCGCAAAATGGGCAAAGTTGGGTGTTACGATTGTAACAAAATCCATCCGCATGTCTACCGGTAGCTGGCTTTCTTTCTCCAGCATCTCTTCGTAATTAAGATAG
>JANPNY010000665.1:0-2751 GCA_031427745.1 Chitinophagaceae bacterium
TGTCAAGGTTAATTATGGAGCTATTGGTAATTGAGTTGTAGGTATTTCTGATATTGATTGACTGGTATATCCAAAGGTCTTTTAAAAAGTTATATGATTGATGAGAGACACGGTAAGATTGCGTGAATGAAGGTTTTAAATCCGGGTTACCTAAATATTGATTAAAAAAATCGTTGTTATTTCGTAATGGCTGCAATTGGTTAAGCGTTGGTTGTGTGCTATTGCCATCGAAAGAAAAATTAATACTGTGATTAGGTTTATACGTATAGTTTAAGGAGGCAGCGGGAAATAAATTCACGTAGTTTCTTACATAAACTTTATCATAAGAAATATCTTTAAAATCAAACCTGGTTATACCAAAACCACTTCCAAAATTGAACTTCACTTTTTTAAAGTTGTAACTAATTTTAACAGAAGGCTTATTGATTACTATTTTTTGATCAAAATTATTACTAAGGGTATCTACCAAATCATCGTATTTTCCGGAGGAGGTGGAGTAACTATTAGTAACCTGGTTATTGATACCTTTTGAGTAAATTAATTGATAGGCTAGTTCTAAAGAGTATTTCTTATTTAATGGTTCTGTATAAACAGCTTTGGCCGTAACATTTTTAGTTGATTTGTCAATCGCTATTTGTTGGTTTTGTAACTGGGTTGCTGATAATATGCCATCAAGATATGATTGATTATTAGCCTGTAACAAGTTAAGTCCATTTGTGCTAATCCTGTTCCAGTCTGTATTTATAGAGAATGTTCGGCGTGCCTTTTTAAATTTATGGCGAAAGATAGCACTTGCTGTTATTGCATTTTTATCTGAATTTTGCTGGAAAATTTTAAGCGTTTTGTTTTTGATTATTTCTGTGTTACTCCTGGTATCTGAAACACTTTCTTCTGTACTTTCCGTGTGATAAATATTAGCTTTCAGCATTAACTTTAAACTATTGCTTGAGTCGAATTTTATATCATAGCTCAGGTTGTTTTTAAAGTTATACCTGTTTACCTGCTGGTTTAAAACACTGTTTTCATTTAAAATAGAATCGCCTACCTGCCGTTGTGTAAAAGTTGACTGTTGGTTGTTGTACAATTGCCTGTTATACTTAGGTGAAAGCATCAACGTTCTTTTGTCATCCCATTTATTAGAGTAATGAAGACCAGCATTAAAATTATTGATAAACCCATTTTGGGTATTTATATTTGGTTCATCATCACTACCGCCACCACGCCACATATAACTCATACCACCTTCCTCATCCACACTCACATTTACATTGTCATTTTCTCCACCAAACTTTTCATTATCCCTCCAGTTTAATCCATCCTGACCGGTATTACCATTTAATAAAAAGGCCGATAACTTTCTTTTACCCTTAAAAGCATTAAACAAAACATTGCTGTTGTATCGGTTATCAATACTTTTTTGTGGCCCGCCAGCCGCATCCAGTTTACCGAAATACCCTTTCTTTTTATCCTCTTTTAATTTAAGATTAATTGTTTTTTGTTTTTCTCCGTCGTCAATACCGGTAAACTCTGCCTGCTCACTTTTTTTATCAAATACCTGCACTTCTTTTACTGCATCTGCTCTTAAATTTTTTACTGCCATACCGGGATCATCACCAAAAAATTCTTCTCCATCCACCAATACTTTTTTTACCTGTTCGCCCATGGCTTTTATCTTGCCATCCTTGTCTACCTGTATCCCGGGTAATTTTTTCAGTAACTCTTCTACATTGGCATTGGCACTCACTTTAAAGCTGTCTGCAGTATAAGAGATAGTATCTCCTTTAATTTTTATGGGCGAACCGGAATTCACTATTACTTCCTGCAACAATTTGCTTTTGGGAATAAAAGAAACGGTGTTCAACTGAAGGCCATTCTGTGTAGTAATTATATCATCTAAATAGTCGGCGTACAATGGATGCGTAATCATTAAAATATACTTACCGGCTGGGATGTTTTTTAATTCAAAATCACCCTCCTTGTTTGTCCTGATAAATTTTAATAAAATAGAATCTACCGGCTTTATAATGGCTACCACTGCATTATGAATACTTTTGCTATTGGTACTATCATATATTTTTCCTGATATTGATTGCGCCTTGGTATAATGAGTAAATAACAATAATAAGGGTATCAGTAGTCTGGTTGTTTTCTTCATTTGCAGTGCTGTGGTTAGGAATTTTTTTATTAAGTAGTAAATCTGATTAAATAAATCTTAATACAACAAAGACTATACTTAAATTTACGTTAATTCAAATATTGGAATTCTGCATATAAGTTGATGTGCCTTTTATATTAGTGGCAACATCTGTGAAACAAACGGCAAATGAATTTTAAAGTAGTGCCAATTAGTTAAAGGAAATGAAAAAAAATAGGCAAGTCAGTAAACAATAAAATAATTATCTTAGAAATAATTAGACGCCTTTATACCCAAAAAAAGTTTATGAAAAAAGAAAACGCCACTTCAATAAAAAAATATGAGGATATACATTTTGTAGACAGTACAAAACCTGTTTGGAATTATTCCTTGTTAACTGAAGAGGATATTACCAATTTCCAAAACGGTACGTTGTATAATGGCTACGAATTGTTTGGTAACAAACCATCGATTGTATTGGATACGCCCGGTTATTACTTTTGTGTGTGGGCACCTAATGCCACCAAAGTAAGTGTGGTTGGTAATTTTAACGATTGGAAAAAGGGCGTACATCCATTATTTGTGCGATTAGATAATTCTGGTATATGGGAAGGGTT
>JANPNY010000666.1:0-5069 GCA_031427745.1 Chitinophagaceae bacterium
ATCTTTTAGCAAATGCAGGCTTTCCTTCATAAGGCCATCTTCGCTTTCGCAAAAACGCATGAGCAATTCGCCCACAATGCCGCCACGGGAATGCGTAACAACATCAAATGTAGTGTTGGCAGGTAGTGCCTTTATTAAATCGTTTACATTTTTAAACGGCCCAACTGTAAGAGTACGATGTTCAAGCGCAAGTATATTATTGCCGTAAAACTTCACCAACTCATCCCAAAGCTTACTGCTTTGCAATTCGCCAAAAGCACCTAGGGTAGAAGAGGAGGTGCCATGTAAAAACAGTAGGAAAGGTTTGGTGCCGGGTGATTTTGTTTCGGCTGCTTTATATGCAGTAAGTTTAAAGTTGGGCAACAGTGTGTAAAGCCCTTCATTTAGTTTTCCATTCTCATCTTTTAACCCACGTTCTTCAATTTTTGCAGCCACATCCCGAATGCCTTGTTTAACCTTAGTTTTTATAAACTTGCGAAACAGTTTCAATGCTATATCGCCTACCAAACTCCTGGATGCATCTTCCGATACAAGCGAGCCCGGCAGTATGGGTGCATCTGACGCCGAACGGGATTGTTCTTTTAGTTCAGGAAAAATTTCTTTAAGGCTGTTGTTGTCCCCAAACCAGGTGCTGCCATCGTTAAACACCAGTTCTACATAACGGTCATCTTCTATCGTTACGCTGTTTATTTCACCAGCAGCCCTCGATTGGCTTATTTCATAAGCTTCCTCCAGTTCAAAATACGATTCCTCCGGTTCAACGAAAACGGTGGCGGCGGCAGCAGTTTGTTTGGTGCCGTAAAGGCGAATGGCGGTAGACATGGCGGTTATATTTATAAAATAATAAGGCTTTAGAAAAAAATTGTGTGGGTTAAAATGTAACAGATCTATTATTACACGAAAACCCGTGCTGCACAATAATGTTTTGGAAATTAAAGTACTTTTTTAAAGTGGGAAAAAGAGGATGCTACATTGAAAAGAATATAGTAGCGGTAAACACAACACGCTGATATCTTTATACAAAATTTAGCATCGAATAAAAGTATAGATTAGGTTTCATATTTGCAATAGCTTTATGCAAATTCAAGTGTTATCATTATGCTACAGTCTTTTGATAGTATGATAAATTTATTGCTCAAATGAAATTACAAGACTTGGCAAAAGATAAATTCTGGGAGATAATTGTGAGGTGTGAATAAATAAATACTATCAACTTAAGTGGTGGTTTTTGCATTTGTCCATGCACAACTCTGGCTCTACTGTCGTTACTTAACTAATTTTTGATTGAGTGTTTAAATAAAATATACAATATGAGCAACATCGAATTTCAAGCCATCAATTGGAGTATAATTGAGCCAACTGAACATAAGGGAGCAACAGGAACGTCTTTTTGGAGAACCTTGCAGCTGCCCGGTATCCGCTTACGAATGGTTGAATATTCCAAAGGATATCTTGCTGATCATTGGTGTAAAAAGGGACATATTGTTCATTGCCTTGAAGGAGAGTTTGACAGTGAAATGGAGAATGGCGAAACCATCAGCTTAACTGCAGGAACTACCTATATCGTTTCTGATGAATTAAGTTACCATCGTTCCATATCAAAAAATGGCGTTAAACTGCTAATTATTGATGGGGATTTTTTAAAATAAAAACAGCTGCTGATTTAGTATCCGATTTAACAACTGCCGTTTTAACATAAAAAGGCATTTCGCATTCATCACCCATCATTCAACACTTCTCATACTCTCCGCAATCAGCCTATGAAAATGATGCGTTCCGGATTCTCTTGAAACTGAGTAGCGGCCGTGTTTATAAAATCTTGATACAATTCCTTTCTGTACATTCTCCACTATTTCTTCATCTTCCAATTCTACCTTATCAAGACTGCTGCCAGCACCTTTATCGTACCGTTCTTCTTTCCACATATAGGTAATGAATGAAACCCTTGTTTTATTTACCGCCAACGGCTGAACAATGTTTACAGACAATCCCCATGGATAAAAATTGAACATCATATTGGGATACACCCAAAAATAATAAGCTGCCACTTTGCTTCCATAATCTTCCGATGATTCGGGTAAATCAAAACAATCTTCGTCACTTTTCCCAATACCAATCTGAAGGTTTGATTTGTGGTACAACTCTGTTGTATAGTCACCAAAACTCAGCGCTGCATTCAGGCTTGCATGTACATAAGGAATGTGAAAACCTTCCAGATAATTTTCGCAATACAGGGCCCAGTTGGCATCTACCTCAAAAGTTTTACTCAGGTCGGCACGATATTTAAAATCGGCTATCGGAATCCAATGAATGCGTTTCATCATTTCCTGGAAATAGATAGGAGCTTCCTCTTTTTTATTTAAGGAAGTGAATAATAAATTGCCCCAATTGAATAAAGGTAGTTTTGTGAGATTGTCTTCTTTACAGGGAAAGTCTTCCACTTCCTTGAACTCGGGCATAGAAATAAAATTTCCATTTAGTTCAAACAAACGGCCATGATATTTGCAACGTAAGTTCTTGGCTTTGCTGCATCCTTTGTAAGACACTATATTTCCCCGGTGGGTACAAACATTGCTAAGGCAATTAATTTGGTCATCTTTATCATGCGTCAGCATCAAGGGCTCGTTCATGTACCCTTCCAGCAGGGTAAAGGGCTCTACATCGCCTGGAAATTTTACCGTTTCTTTACTGATGATAAATTGCCAGGAAGTTGCAAATATTTTCTCTTTGGCAATTTCAAAATATTCAGGGGAGTAATAAAAAGCGGTATCTAATGTTTGTGCTTTTGCAATATTTGGATCAACATATAGGGGAGTCATATAGGTAGTTTTTTTGTTCCTCAAGGTACAGCATAGGGGTTAAAAATAAAAGCTTTAGTTACTATTTTACAAAGAGGTAACCGGTAACTTTATTTTTTTTAGTGCACAAATAATTTAAATGGGAGAAGTTGAAATAATTTCGGGAGAAGGATTACTGTTCATTCATGCCAGACTGTTTTTTTACGGACGGGCTGCAACAGAAAGTTTAAGCAGGCAGATTGCAGCAGATATTGCACAGCACTGGAACCAACCAGGGAGTCGTGTTCAAGTCCGGCAGCAATCGTATCAGGTGAATTTTGCTATGGAGGGTATTTTTGCTCCATGGCTTACCCCGCCAATGGTATATGAAAATACCAATCCAAGAAATAATTATTTCCGGATAGAAAACGAATCGCCGGTAGAAGTATCTTTTGTAGATGGTATTGGCTGCAACACGGGTTATTTTAAACTGGCAAATCTTCTGCAAAGTTCCACCACTGCGGCACATGAATATGGCCACAGCATTGGCTTAGATCATCCTGTCGATTTGGATATAAGGGGAAAAGGGATTCCCGGTATTATGTATCCGAGAGGTACTATTGTTGATCAGCCTTTTCAATACAACCCCGCTGCAGCGTTAGGCGAACCGGGTTCTACCATCAATCCACACACAAGAAAAGTATTGCAACAGGATATTGATAGTTTGCAGTTGCATAAGCTTTCGTTCAACCAACATGGTTTTGCCGTTTTAGGAGATTTTACCTCCATATGGCATCAAGCGTTTTGATGCAAAAAAAGGTAGGTTCGGTTATTTTTTTGAGTTTTACTGCTGCTTAAAAATTTATGTGTAGCTGTTTAAAAAATATAACTTCTTTTTGTGTGGTTTTATTTGAAAAAGCCATTCATACTATTTTCACCTTATTCAGTCTGTAAAATCGATTATCTTCCAAGTTCAAAATTATTTTTTGTACATGTCTATTCTTGAAGTAAAAAATTTATACAAAACTTACGGTAAAATTCAGGCCTTAAAAGATATTAGTTTTAGCGTACCCAAAGGCACAGTTTTTGGAATATTGGGCCCCAATGGAAGTGGCAAAACTACCTTACTGGGTATCATTACTGATATTTTAAAAGCCACCGCAGGTACCTATACTTTGTTTGATGAAAATCCAACAGCACATCACCGCAGCCTGATGGGGACTTTTTTGGAAACGCCCAATTTTTATCATTATTTATCTGCCGTTAAAAATTTAGAAATTGCAGCCGCCATCAAGCAGCGGGGAGCAGATGATATTGAAAGGGTATTGGAAATAGTAAATCTTACACAGCGTAAAAACAGTAAGTTCAGTACTTACTCATTGGGTATGAAACAGCGCCTTGCCATAGCATCCTGCCTGTTGGGAAACCCGGAGGTATTGATACTGGATGAACCTACCAATGGACTTGATCCCGTTGGTATTGCTGAAATAAGGGAGCTGATAAAAAAATTACAGCAAGAAGGAAAAACCATCATTATGGCTAGTCACATGCTGGATGAAGTGGAAAAAGTATGCACCCACATGGCGATACTAAAAAAGGGCGAACTGATTGTAACAGGCAGGGTAGATGAAATACTTTCTCATGAAGAAATTGTAGAAATAGGCGCCGAAAGTTTTTCTCAGTTGCAGCAAGCGGTTACGCTGTTAAAAGGTTACAACAGCCAAAAGCAAGATGGAAAACGGGTACTGTTGTATTATCCACTTGGCGAGGCTAACCTGGCTCAGATTAACCAACACTTTTTTACCCAGGGTGTTGTGCTTACGCACCTGTTGGTAAAAAAGAAAAGTCTTGAATCGAAATTTTTTGAACTAACTAATTAATATTATCGTGGTACAATTACTAAAAATAGAATGGCTTAAAGTAAAAAGTTACGCCGCATTTATTGTTATCAGTTTATTTTTTATAGTGGGTATAGTTGCATCTAATTACATTGTATATTCTGTAAAGAAAAATGTAATTGACAAAGCAGATCCCACTGGTTTATTATCCTCCTCCAGCCCCTACGATTTTGATAGTGTATGGCAAACCAGCAGTTACGTTAGTGGTTGGCTGTTACTGCTTCCGGGGCTTTTGTTGATTATGCTGATTACAAATGAATTTAGTTTTAGAACCCACCGGCAAAATATTATTGACGGGTGGAGCAGGGAACAATTTATTAATGTAAAAATTGCTATTGCAGTGATAGTGGCCCTGGTTGCCACATTGGTGGTGATTATTACCGGATTGGTTTTT
>JANPNY010000667.1:0-1563 GCA_031427745.1 Chitinophagaceae bacterium
TGTGATAAAGAGTTTATGCTCATTTTAACATCCTTTTTTCCACAGCTGCAAAGTAACGAACATTATAGCAGCATATCTTGTTGTGTTGATGTAATTTTGCGGCTCTAAACTGGCTTACTTCATAACAGTGGAGGGAGGTAATCGCTTGCAAGGGCAACGATGTAGTTTTGCATTAATGGGAAAATATGATTTATAGTGGTGGAATAAACTGTTTGGATACGAAAAAAAAACACTGACTTTACCTTGTTAAAAAGTATAGATATCTATATTGTTAACAAAGTTGAATATTGATTTAAAGCACAAGAGTGCGACGCCAATGAAGCTGAATAAAGATTAGAAGATGATAACAAAAACTAAACCAAAATGAATTTTTTTGAACAACAACAAAATGAATTTGCAGGCAGGCATATTGGTCCTGATGAACAGGAAACGAAAGAGATGCTTGATGCGATTGGCGTTGGCAGCACCGAAGAATTGATTAGCCTGACCATTCCAGACAGCATACGTATAAAAACTGACCTGAACGTGCCGGCGGCAATCAGTGAATATGAATATCTGGCTGAGCTGAAAAAAGTGGCTGCAAAAAATAAGGTTTTTAAAAGTTATATCGGACAGGGTTATTACGATACCATTACACCCAGTGTAATTTTACGCAACGTTTTTGAAAACCCAGGCTGGTACACTCAATACACGCCCTACCAGGCTGAGATTTCGCAGGGACGCCTGGAAAGTTTACTCAACTTTCAAACCATGGTGAGTGACCTTACCGGTTTGCCCATTGCCAATGCAAGTTTGCTCGATGAAGCCACTGCTGCTGCTGAGGCCATGGCCATGTTGTTTAACCATAAAAACAAAGATCACGACCATATTACCGCTCCGCAATTTTTTGTGGACGAAAAGTTATTTATTCAAACCAAAGACGTGCTGGTTACCAGGGCAGCACCCATTGGGGTTGAATTGGTTTTTGGTAACTACCAAACAGCCGTTTTAGATGAAACTTATTTTGGCGCCATCGTTCAATACCCGGATTGTGATGGATTGGTTGCAGATTACCATGCTTTTATTGAAAGAGCACATCAATACAATGCATTGGTAGTAATGGCTACCGATTTGCTGGCGCTTACCTTGCTTACACCTCCGGGTGAGTTGGGTGCTGATGTAGCAATCGGCTCCACACAACGCTTTGGTGTTCCCATGGGTTTTGGCGGTCCGCATGCCGCTTTTTTTGCAACAAAAGATGAGTTTAAAAGAACAATACCGGGAAGAATAATTGGTGTAACGATTGATAATGCCGGGAATTATGCCTTGAGAATGGCATTACAAACCCGTGAGCAGCATATTCGGCGTGATAAAGCAACATCAAATATTTGTACAGCCCAGGCTTTATTAGCTATTATGGCCGGAATGTATGCCGCATATCACGGTCCAGTGGGGTTAAAACTAATATCAGAGCGCATTCATGGTTTAACAGTATTGCTTGCCGATTCATTAAATGCTTTAGGATATAAACAGGATAATGAATTTTACTTTGACACCATTCGTTTAGAACTTGGCGATCTGTTA
>JANPNY010000668.1:0-6105 GCA_031427745.1 Chitinophagaceae bacterium
GGAGCGATTCGACTATCTGTCGACTGTTTCCGGGGGAGGGTTTATCGGGAGTTGGCTGACCGCCTGGTTTCATATTCAACGTATTCCTGGGCATTCATAAAGTCTCTTTTGCCGGTAGGCTTTTGCGTGCCGGTAAAATAACCAAATTCGATTTTTGATTTGCCAACTTTTCCCTTTTTTGTTGTAATGAGCACCACACCATTAGAGGCCCTTGATCCGTAGATGGCGGCGGCGGAAGCATCTTTCAAAATTTCAATTGATTCAATATCGTTTGTATTAATATCCGTTAACGAATTGGTTGTAGCACCATTACTGGAAAGATCAGCATTTTGTAAAGGAATACCATCAATAACATATAATGGTTCATTGCCGGCAGTTACCGATGCAGAACCCCTGATACGAAGACTGATACCTTGTCCTAATTTACCGTTTTGCTGAGTTACCAAAACACCAGCAGCTCTACCCTGTATGGCGCTCTCAAAATTTGCGGAGGGTGTATTGTTTAGTTCCTTTGCACCTACTTTGGAAATCGACCCGGTAAGGTCACGTTTAATTCTTGATCCAAACCCCGTTACGATAACCTCCGCAAGTTGATCTACTCCTAGAGTTAGCGCAACCGCAACATTGCCGTTTACTATTTTAGCTTCGGTAGATTTGTATCCAACAAAACTAAATACCAAACTGTTTGTTTTTGAATCAACCTTTAATTTAAAAGTGCCATCTGCGCCGGTTATTGCAGTGGCCTTTTCATTTTTGGCCATAACAGTTACACCAAATAAAGGAGAACCATCCTTTGCATCCGTAACTTTTCCGGTTACTTCTTTTGTTTGTGCAAACAATGCATTTAAAGAAAGCATTAGCATGACACAAAAACATCCAATTTTTCTCATAAAATAAATTTGATTTTGAACAATAATGGTAAAAGTAGCGATTTAACATTTTTAATTGAGTAACTGTTTACTAACGAATACATAATCGGTGGCTTTTATCGATTTAGAATTAGGTAATTATATTTATTAATATAGATTTTCAAAATAAAAAATTGATATCTTAATTCGATCTGATACATTTTTATGACTGCAAAAATTTTCTGAAATATCCATATACCGAAAAAAAACCCGGTAAAACCATTTGAATGTCCAGCAAAAATTAAAATAAAGTTTTCAAATTTATAAGCCTGGTGATTTTAATGTCAATAATAATAAGAATTTTTTAAAATTACAACCTATCAGTTAATTAACAAAGAACCCCGCAATTCTTTGTATGGGAGAACATGGCACATAAAATTATCTGCTTATTTTACGATTTTTTGCTGTTCTAAATAAAATCCATGTAGCAAGAAACAGCCAGACGATAACCAGGTAAAATCTGCAAATAAATCAGTGGCAAGCTGTACTTTAAAATACACCCAGTAAAAGCCTGCTATGCCTGACAGTAACCCAATGGTCTTTAAAAGAGATTAACTTAAAGTTAAATAATTTTGATTATAAAACATAAACGAGTATGCAAATTGAGAGAAAATTACCTGCCAATATTTTTTTCTTTTCTTTTTAGTTGTATTTCAGGGTGTTTGTTTTTCGCAAAACATCCACTTAAAAAATGATGTCCAAAATAAAAAGTTGATTTTTGGAAACAGAAAAATAAGTATGACGCTTGATTATAACGGTAAAGAAGCAATCACTTTATCAACCAGCAACGGGCAGCAGGTAATTGAAGGCGCTGCTGGCATTTATTCTGAGATTAGTACAGCAACTGCAACTTATTCCAGCCTACAACTTTCTGCCACGCCAGCGGCAACTGTCACCAATAACTGCCTTACACATTATTTATGGTGATAGGCAATACCAGATAAATGAAACCTGGCGATAGGGTGAAAACTAGCTTAATTCAATGTATGTAGATCAACATTGTAGCGTGCTAAAAACGCTGCCTCGATTTATATTTTTATTCTATGCTGAATGGAGAACCGAAATATATTAGCCTGGTTATAATCACCCGAACTTTTTTGCTGAAACCCGTATGTATAGCCAAAATCAAAAGTAAAATGGTCGGTAGCCTGGTAGCTGATTGCTGTATTAACACGGTTTTGCTCAAAAGTGTTTTTTACAATTCTTTTGCCTGCATTCAACATAATTTCATCACCAACTCTAAAGCTCAATGAATGAGCTTTAGAGTCTGATTCAAATAAACGGTACTCCACCTCAAATTTGTAACGAAAACGAAAATTAAAATTATACCCATTTGCTAATTTATCGTTCACTACTTTCCTAAAATAACGTTCCTCTATCCGGTAACGGTGGCTGATTGTAAAACGGCGTAAATGCTGGGTGTTAGTAAATTCCTGGAACGGCCTTAACTCAGGCACAGCGAGCGTACTGGTGGAAGCCGGATCAAAAGTATTGGATAAGAAATAGGCAACCCCAACACCCGCATTCCAGTTTTGCCCAAGCGTATAATTAATTTTAGACCGAAGGGTAAATTGCAGTTGCTTACCATTATCAAAAAAATGCCGCTCACTGATATCGTTGCTGAGTAACCACCTTGGAGCAAGCTGCAAGGTATTTCCATACGAGTACCATGCATAGGGCCTTGAAATAATTTTTTTCTGGGTTGTTTGTGCAGACCCCGTAAGCAAAAAAGCTGATAGAATCACTACAGTAAATATGCTCGTTGAAAAGACGTTTTGCTTCACTATTTTTTTTCAAATATAATCAACCGTAAGTCATGATCAATTTTACCAATAGACACGAACTCAATATTTCCAAAAAATTGACAATTAAATTTTTTATATTAGAGTGCAATTGACTTCGGTATATTTTTCAGATTTTATTTATTAACCCCAATATTTAAAAGATGGCTAAAATTAACCTGTTTATCTCCTATTCACACGAAGACAAACCTTACTTCGAAAGCCTCAAGAAATATATCAACAATAAAAACTGTCCTAACATTAATGTATGGGATGATGGTGAAATTGAACCCGGCATGGAATGGGACCAGCAAATAAAAAATAAACTAAATGATGCCCAGCTAATCCTGCTGCTGATTAGCCAGGATTTTCTCAACTCCAATTACATTGACGAAATAGAATTGAAAGAAGCCTTTAAAAGGCATGATGAAAAAAAATGCAGGGTAATACCCATCTTTACCAAAAACTGCTATCTAAGCAACCATCCACAAATAACAAAATTACAAGGCCTGCCTGCCGGAATGAAGTTCCTGTCGGATTTGGGCGAACAGGTGTATGCCCAATACACCGAAATACAAAGAGAGATAATAGAAATTTCAGGGGACATGCTCACTGATAAAAATATACTTGACTCCATTGCAAATGATGACCCAACAAGTAATGATGCCAAAGCCATTGACGAATTAAGCAATTGCGGAAAAATATTTTTGTCCATACCGTCTACCGACGAAGGAAGAAAAAAAAGAAAAGCGTTGATGATGCAGGTAGAAGGAAAAAGGAAATACGAAAACTGGCCTTATGAAATCGTCCCTTCCATTGAAGATACTGCAGCACTGGTATTAAAAACTCCTGAAGAAATGATGACGGCTTTAGGTGGACATTTAAAAAATACCGTGTATGCGATTCACATTGTTTCATCCGAAAATGACCTTGCTGGTGGCCTTGATAAAATACAGTACGACCTTACAAAAACCATGCATTCCCACAGTGCCTTTCATAAACGAATTATCTGGTTGTTAAATGCGGATATAAAAGCTAAGCTTGATAAAGCGGTCAGCATGGACCCCTTATTTATAGGCAACGATTTTGAATATCTTTTTGATTTAATTAAAAACCTTGATGAAGAAAAGAACAAAAAAATAATCGAATTAAAAACAGCTTTTTCACCCAATAAAAAAGTTTTTATGTTTTATGATTTTAAAAAAGATCATAATAGCGAATTAAGAATTGATTTAAAATCGAAAATAGAAGAAAATGAAAATATAGCAGTACTATATAATTTACCGGATAGTCCACTTTCTGCAGATATCCAGGAACTTGACAAATGTGATGGCGCCTGTATATTTTATGGGGCTTCAGATCCTGAGTGGTTTATTTTTCGTCAACGACTTTTATACGACTCCAATAAAATAAAATCAAAAGCAATTTTTATTGATGAACCCGAAATTGACCTAAAAATTAGACGTGACATCACTAAAAATGCTTTCATTACTATGAAGGGTAAAAATGATTTTGACAATTGTCTGAATAGTTTTCTTGAAAAGCTAAAATTATAAATATGAAAACAGCAGTTAACAATCAACCGGGCGGTTTTCCTTTTCAGATAGACGAATTTTATCTTGACCTTCAGGAAGATGGAAATAAAATTGCGATCCTTTCACAAGAGGAAATTAGCAGTAAGCCTTTCCCTGGTTTAAGGCCGTTTAAAACATCAGAATTTCAGCTCTTCAATGGCAGAATCGGACAGTCGGAAGAATTGATAAAGCGGCTAAAAAAAAACAGGTTCCTGGCAGTAATCGGAAGTTCGGGTACCGGCAAATCATCTTTGGTAAGGGCAGGTTTAATACCACAATTATTTGGCGGTTATTTACACGATGCCGGCAGCAAATGGAACATTGCAGTCTGCAGGCCAGGTAAAGATCCTATTGAAAACCTTGCCATAGCACTATCCAGTATAAAGTCAAATACAAATGAACCGGAAGAACTCATTAATAATTTTAACGAAATTGAACCCATGCTCAGCAATTCAATTTATGGATTGCTGGATGTAAAGGAATTGCTGGATGCTAACACTTCTTTAAAACAATCTGAACAACCTGCTGCTAATTTACTGGTAATTATCGATCAGTTTGAAGAGTTGTTTCGTTTTAACAGGAAAGACCTTGGCAAAGATAATATCGAAAACCAGTTTGTAAATCTTTTATTGAAAGCAGCTCTTGATCCCGGTAACGCTGTTTATGTTATCATTACCATGCGATCAGAGTTTTTGGGAGATTGTGTAAAATACCGTGGTCTTCCGGAAGTGATCAATGAAGGCCAGTATTTAGTTCCGCAACTTACCCGGAACGAACTAAAATCAGTAATAGAAAATCCTATTCATTTAGCCGGAAAAAAAATAGCTCCCACGCTTGTAGAGTTGCTGGTAAATGAAATTGAAGAAAGTAAACTCAAAGAAAATCTTGACCAGTTGCCCATACTGCAGCACGCCCTAATGCGTACTTACAACGAAGCAATGCTGCACGGGTCTGATACCGAAATAAGCTACGAGCATTATAAAAAAATCGGAGAAATGGAGAGGGCTCTTGCAATTCATGTAGAGACAAAATTTAATGAACTGGGCGATGCGGACAGCAATGAAACCGCTCTTTCAAAAAAACAACAACTAGCAAAAATTATTTTTCAATCGCTTACCGAATTAAGCTCCGGACAAAAAAGTGGCAGGAGGCCAACAGAACTTAAAAATATTTATGCCATCGCCGCAGGTATTGCTGCAACTGAAATGGAAGTAAATGAAGTAGTAAATCATTTTCGTGATAATGATACATCGTTTATTATGCCACCTATCAATACAATTTTGTACCCAAATCTTATCATCGATATCTCTCACGAAAGTTTGATGCGTAATTGGGAACAACTTACCATATGGATGAGTGAGGAAATGAAATTCGGCAATCTTTATAAACAGCTAAATGAACGAAGGGAACTGCACGACACTGATCCGCAGGAATGGTTAAGAGGAATTTTGTTGAGAGAATTGGTTAGCTGGAAAGAAAGCTATGCCAATAATAAAAGTTGGGCGGTTAGATACGCTTCGATGAATAAAAAGACAAATGATGCAGCCCAAATTGAAAGTCTTTACAAAACTAACCTTGCTTTTTTGGATAACAGCATTGCGGAAAGTGAACGTGTAAAGGAAGAAAAGCAAAGGGAGCTGCAAAACGATCTTGAAAGGGAACAAAAAATAAAGGCAGCAAAAACAAGAGTAAGGATATATAGTCTTGCTGTGGTTATTTCATTGCTTTTTTGCTTATGGGCTTTTTCAGAAAGGAATAATGCAAAAACCCAGGAAGGAATTGCAAGTGCAAACTTAAAGATAGCAGATAGCCTGAAAAAGGTGGCAGAAATAAGTACACTGG
>JANPNY010000669.1:0-3768 GCA_031427745.1 Chitinophagaceae bacterium
ATAAAGAAGTGGTAAGAGTATTGAAAAAAATGCCCCGGTGGAACCCCGGAAAAAAGGGAGGACAAAATGTACCAGTATATTACACTATACCGGTAAAGTTTACCTCAGTTGACTGATTTTGTAATAATTGCTGTATTTTACGCATCCTGCAAAAGTTAACCACCTTTATACTGTCCGTTAAGTTGAAAAGTTGTGCGGCAGTTTAAAGTTGTAAAATACAGGAGATAAATATATTTAGTGATTCAGACTACAATAAAGCGATAAAATTAAATGCTATTTGGTATAATTTTAGAGCGATTGTAAAGATGGTCGATTTAATTATGTAAAGCTTATTTTTTTAACATCAATAAAAACATCATGGCATTAGAAGAATTTGAAAAGGAGCATATGACCGAAAGAGAAAAAGGAATTTCGCAAATGCGTTCTATCAGTAATTATGGTATGGGTATTTTTTTTACGATCGCAGGTTTCTTTTTTATGTTTCCAACTCAATACACGGCCCGGTTTTTAAATAATTACGATCCTGCTTTAATAAAAATTTTTGCGGTTGTTTGCTGGATTTATGGAATATTCAGAATGTATAGAGGATACCAGAAAAACTATTTTAACGATTGATGGAAACGGAACAAATTATTTATCGTGCAAAAAGAATTTTGCTACTTCTGTTTGCAGTTTATTTTTTAAATGGTTGCAAGCAGCCTTTGCAAAGTGGCCCATCAGACACACCGACAAAGGGAGTTATACAAATAAGTGTGGATGAATCTTTCAGGCCGGTAATGGAGGATCAGATAAAAGTATTTGAGGCTAATTATCCGGGAACTACCATCAATGCACATTATAAACCAGAGGCAGAATGCCTAAAAGACCTTTTTAGAGATTCTGCTACAAGGTTGGTGATAACTACGAGAGGGTTAACTTATAAGGAAGCCAAATACTTTGATGACACATTGCATTATGTACCGAGGAGTGAAAAGATTGCATCAGATGCTATTGCAATTGTATTAAATAAAGATTGTAAAGACACCCTTTTTACATTGAAGGGATTACAGGATCTTTTTACAGGAGTGGCTAATAATAATAAGAAAGTGGTGTTTGATGGATTGAGTGCTACCAGTACGGTTCGGTTTGCAATTGACAGTATTTTAAAGGGTAAACAGTTTAATAATGACGTAGTAAAAGCTGTTAAAAACAGCCAGGCAGTACTGGATTTTGTTGCAACAGATACTAACGCTGTTGGCTTGGTTGGTATAAGCTGGATAGGCAATCCGGAGGATACTGCACAGGTGCGAATGTTAAAAAAAATAAAAATCGGATACATAAAATGCGAGGTTTGTCTGGATACGCCTTATGTAAAGCCTACACAGATGGGAATGATGACCAGGCGGTATCCTTTGGTACGAGGATTGTATTTTATTTTGAAAGAAAATTATTCGGGGCTAGGGTCGGGCTTTACAAGTTTTTTGCAATATGAGAAAGGGCAATTAGTTTTTAGCAGAGCTTACCTTTGGCCGGCTCAGATTTCTTTTAACGTAAGAAAAGTTCATCTTAATGAAAAATTAAAAAAAGAATAGATGGTTACTACTGTTTGTGTGTATAATTTAATAACATTGTAAAGTAATAAATCAAAAAATAGAAAATGAACAAGTTAAAATCAGGATTATTGTTTATTGGAATCGCACTTTTCGGCAATGTGTTGAATGCTCAAACCATTGAAGAAGGTAGAAAGTTTTTGTACTATGAGCGGTATAAAAGTGCGAAAGCAGTTTTTGAGAAACTGGTTGCCGCTAATCCGGCTAATGTGGATGCCGCATACTGGCTTGGTCAGGCAATGATTGGCCCTGATGAAAATAAAGATATTGCTGGTGCAAAAGCACTATATCAAAAAACATTAATGGCCAATAGTAACAGTCCAATTTTGCTGGCGGGTATGGGGCATATCGAGTTATTGGAAAATAAGGCTCAGGATGCAAAGAACCGTTTTGAAACAGCTATAAGCCTTAGCCAGGGCAAAAGTGCTGCTGTTTTAAATGCCATCGGATTTGCAAATGTTAATGCACCAAATGGCGACCTTGCTTATGCAATCGATAAATTAAAATTAGCCACTTCTATAAAAGGTATGAAAGATTCTGATGCGTTCATCAATTTAGGGGATGCCTATAAAAAGCAAACAGAGGGAGGGTTGGCTCAAACATCTTATGAAAATGCCCTGACAATTAACCCAGGTTATGCAAGAGCATCTTACCGGATTGGTAAAATTTATCAAACCCAGGGTGTGGCACAGGAAGAAATTTACATGCGGTACTACAATGAGGCCATTGCTAAGGATCCGGCATATGGTCCCGTATATGAAAACCTGAATCAGTATTATTATTTAAGTAATGTAGGTAAATCTGCAGAGTTCCTGGAAAAATACCTGGCTAATTCTGATGACGACCCTAAGAACTGTTATTACAGAGCGTCCATGAAGTATGCACAGGGATTATTTGCTGAAGCTATAACAAAGGCAGATGAGTGTTTAACAGGGTCAACTGAACCCTATCCAAATTTATATGGGGTAAAGGCATACGCATACAATAAGTTAAAAGATTCAGTTAATTCAAAGGCATCTTTTGAAACCTATTTTCTAAAGCAAACGCCTGAGAAAATTGGACCCACTGATTATGAAACATATGCCAGGATATTACTTAAGTTTCCTGGTAATGAGCAACTGGCTGATACCTATATTGAAAAGGCGGTTGCCGCTGATACTACGGAAAATGGGAAAGTTGCAATGTATAAATCACTGGCCGTAAATTTTGAAGCTCAAAAAAATTATAAGCTGGCTGCTTATTACTACAATAAAATAGTTCAAATTAAGAAAGAGGTAAGAAAGACCGACTTTTTTAATGCCGGTAATAATTTCACCAAGGCAGGCGATTACCAACTGTCTATTGATATTTTTGATAAGTATATTCAAAAATTCCCCAACGAATCTTTTGGTTATTATATGAATGCAAAAAACTACCTGCGCCTAGATTCTTCAGATGCATCAGGAAAGGGATTAAATAGTTATCAAATGATAATCGATATGAGTGATTCCATTAAAGATAAGCCAGGGGAGATGGACAGGTTAAAAGGATCGCTGCGGTACATGATAGAATATTACGCCAATGTAAAGAAAGATAGAGTTAAAGCAGTTTCTTATGTTGATAAGGCCATCATGTTAGATTCATCCGATTTTGAAATGAGAAATATTAAGGATATCCTAACCAGTGCCAGCTTAACGCCAACAAGAATTCCAGGTTCTTCTAAAGAAACAAAAACAACACCTTCCAAGCAACCAGGAGAAAAAACTACTACACCAAAAAAAACTCCAAAAAAAAAAGAGTAAAGGATAAGTCATAATAACAAAATCCCCGTTTCTTAAATGAACGGGGATTTTCTTTTTCGTAATGTAAATTGTTTTGTGCTTTCCACACCTTATTTTTGCATATGCAATTCTTTATTTTACAAGCCAATAATATAAGTAGTGCAGCCAATTATTTACCCATTGGTTTACAGCTAATTTTCGCAATCGGTTTAATTGTTTTAATAATGCTTATAACGCATTATGTTGGTCCCAAAAGGCAAACAGCCGATAAACTCACCAATTTTGAAAGTGGTATTGAAATTAAAGGGAATGCCCGTCAACCAATGGCCATCAAATACTTTTTGGTTGCCATTCTGTTTGTTTTATTTGATGTAGAAGTAATATTCTTCTATCCATACGCAGTTAATTTTAGATACTTG
>JANPNY010000670.1:0-11344 GCA_031427745.1 Chitinophagaceae bacterium
TAAGGACAGTAAGCGCAAATAAGGTAATAAGGTTCACTGCTATAGGTATATTTTTCTACTAAGGTTAAAGAAAAACCTTAGTAGAAAACAGAATAAAAAATCCAATAACCTTATTACCTTCTTAACTTAATGACATTGCCCGAAGGGGTGACATTAAAAAAATTTAAAGCCGATTTTATTTTAAAAAAAAGAAAAAGAAAGAGTAATACCACCCTTTCAGGGTTTTGATTGAATGGTGTTACGAAGTTTTCCTTCCCCTTTGTCATCAATCTCTTTTACCTCTGTGGTAAAATCCCACTTTGGAAACGAGAGACTTTCTATTTTCAAAAATTGCTACATTTATATAAAAATTTAAAGCAATGATTCCAATTGTGCAGCAGGTTGCCAACGAGTATAAACTTCAGTTACAACAAATGTATGGCAGTCAACTTGTAGAGTTAATTCTATTCGGATCCTACGTACGTGGAGATTTTAATGCTGAATCTGATATTGATTTTGCAGTTGTGCTCAACAATCCGGATATACACCCCGCAGCAGAAATTTTAAAGATAACCCCTTTATCCATTCAGCTTGAATTAAAATATGGGTTTATGCTTTCCACACTGCCCGTATCATGGCAGAAAAAGAAGGCCGCCATGCAGGGGGTTTACCAGGATATCCGTAAAGAAGGAATTGTTATATGAATAACTCTCCAATGGAAGAATCGTTAAAAGCAGTTGCCAAAGCATTGGATGCGATCGAAACAGCAGAACATGATTTGCAAGGAAATTTCACTTTAGCCACTATAAACAGAGTTTATTATGCCTGTTATTATTGTGTGACAGCTTTATTGATAAGCCAAAACGTATTTGCAAAAACACGCTAAGTTAAAAAATGAAAAACTTAAGGATTATTCATCGAAACAGGTAGTTAGCACTACCAACCTTGTAACATAAATTACCTTATAAAATGAAAGCAAGAGATGTAATAAATCTAATTGAAATGGACGGATGGTATTTAGTAAGGCAGAAAGGCAGTCACAAGCAGTATAAACATTTGATTAAAAAGGGATTGGTTACAGTCGCTGCACACAAACTAAGCGATGAACTTGCCGCAGGCACCTTAAATAGCATTTTCAAACAAGCGCAAATAGAAAAAAAATGAGAAAATATCTAGTTGTCTACGAAAAAACAAAAACAGGCTTTTCAGCCTATGTGCCGGATCTACCCGGAGTAATTGCTACTGGAAAGACAAAAATGATAGTAGAAAAAAACATCTTCGAAGCAATCCAGTTCCATTTGGAAGGCCTAAAGGAAGAACATTATAGAATACCAAAGGCACAGGCAGAAAGTGAAATGTTTGTGTTTGCGTTGTAAAACAACCGAAACCAAATTTCGTTCCCCCCTTTGGGGTCGGGGGCTTCGTCCTCCCCTTTGAGGCCGGGGGCTTCGTTCTCCCCTTTGGGGTCGGGGGCTTCATTTTTTCCCTTGCGGCAGGCCGCTTTAAAGTCAGGAAATTGCATTCATTATTAATTTGAAAGACAACCAGCAACATATTTCAGTCAACAAAGTAGAGGAACAACAATGGGACATGGTAATAGAACCCCAGGCACACCTGTTCGATTTAAAATTGAAAGAAGTATGGAATTACCGTGATTTATTAGTGCTATTTGTAAAGCGGGATTTTTCAGCGCAATACAAACAAACCATTCTTGGCCCGCTATGGCATTTCATACAGCCCATTTTTACTACGTTGGTTTTTTTGCTGGTGTTTGGAAAAATTGCCAATATTCCCACAGATGGCATTGAACCGGTATTGTTTTATATGAGCGGTATCAGCATCTGGAATTATTTTTCCGCATGCCTTACATCTACCTCCAATACGTTTGTAGCCAATGCCGGCATTTTTGGTAAAGTATATTTTCCACGCCTCGTAATTCCGCTAAGTACGGTGCTCAGCAACGTAGTAAAATTTGGCATACAGTTTTTGCTGCTGCTGGCAGTAATGGCTTTCTACGGCATAAAAAGCCATCATTTTCATTTCGGCCTAAGTTGGTTACTGATTCCATTGCTGGTGCTGATGATGGCGGGTCTTGGCCTGGGATTGGGCATCATCATTTCGTCGCTAACTACAAAGTACCGGGACTTTACTGTGCTGATTGGTTTTGCCGTGCAATTGCTTATGTATGCTACCCCCATTGCCTACCCAATGTCTTTTTTAAAAAGCAAATCCTTTGCCGCATGGATTGCCTGGAACCCTTTGACACCAATAGTGGAAGCATTTCGGTTTGCCCTTTTTGGAACCGGCACCATCAGCTCAATGGGATTGCTTTACAGCGGATGTGTTATTGCCATTTTAGTGTTCGTAGGATTGTTGGTTTTTAGCAAGGTGGAAAGAACATTTATGGACACGGTGTAGGAGAGATGAATGATGAGAGATGAGAGATGAGAGATGAACGAAGAGTGATAAGCGATGAGTGATGAGTGATGAACGATGAGTGATGAACGGTGACTAGTGAGGTCTTATATCTCATAACTCATAACTCAAATCTCATATCTCATATCTCATATCTTATATCTCATAACTCAAATCTCATAACTCAAATCTCATATCTCATAACTCAAATCTCATATCTCATAACTCATATCTCATAACTCATAATTCACATCTCATAACTAAAAAAATATGGCGTCAATATTAGGAGATAAAAGTTTGCAGTTTGCACTTTCAATAATTGAAGTCTATAAATTACTCGTTAGTGAGAAAAAAGAATATGTTTTGAGCAAGCAATTATTAAGATCTGGCACTTCTATTGGCGCTAACATAAGGGAAGCCCAAAATGCTGAAAGTAAAATGGACTTTGTGCACAAGCTGGCCATTTCACAGAAAGAATGTGATGAAACTTTGTATTGGTTGGAATTATTGTTTAAGTCGAATTATTTGCAACAAGAGAAGTATGACGAAATGAGCGGGAAAGCACACGAAATAATTAAAATGCTTCGTAGTTCAATCTTAACGGTGAAAAGCAAATTGAAAAAAACGTGATGAGAGATGAGTGATGAACGATTAAAGATGAGAGATGAGTAATGGACGATGAAAGATGGGAGCTGAGGAGAAGTAATGAAAAATGAGGTCTTATCTCTCATAACTCATATCTCATAACTCATATCTCATAACTCATCTCTCATAACTCATCTCTCATAACTAATATCACACATCAGGAGACCACCACGCTTCCGGTATAAATACTGCTTGCAACATTCCTGCCGTCTTCACTGATAAAACCGAGGTAGGTTTCTACCGTTTTGCCGCTGAAGGAAACAAGGTTGAGTGTTTCCGTAAGTTCGTCCCGGTCGGCGCCACTGGTGATATAAATGGCCTGGTTCAATTCCGGACAGAAAGCTGCAGCCAGGGCTTTGTCGGTTGCTTTGGCGATACCTACGCCGCTGTTGTCCGTCCAACTGTACACTAATTGGCTACCTGCACCCATAGTGATGGCGGGAGCCAGTACGTTCGGGAGGTCGCCTCGACTTACCAATACCGAGGTATAGTCGATACTGAAAACGGGATAAGTGCCCGTAACAGCGTTTTTGAGTGTATAACTCATGGCACTGTTAACACCTGTTTTTTTAACGGCATAGCTGTTAAAAGTCAGTTCTAGCAAGCCGCTCATGCTTTGTACAAAGCGGATGCACATGCCAAATTTTAGCTGTTGTGCCAGTTGAGCTTCACTGGGGTTTCGGTTTTTAAAAGAACTTTTGCTGCGCATGTAGTCAATGCCTTTCCAGTTGCCGCCAACTACAGTGCCTACTTTGCCGGAGAATCCTCCAAGGATTCCTTTTGAAATTGTTCCCATGATTTTTAAGGGGGTTTAGGTTTATAAATACCACATGCAACTTTTGGCAATATCGCCTGCTGCATGCAGGGTTTCAAACGTACAAACGGCAGGCAGTTGGTTATATTACCTGCTGAACAATAAAGAACATTGTGCTAACAGCGTTGAACAGTTTTGAACAGTTTTTGACAAAAAAGCTTGTTGAAAAGTGAATTTTGCTATGCTGCAATACCGTGATATATGTTTGGTTCTACCCTTATTTTATACCGATTCGCAACCCGGAAAAATTGTTCCGAAGCATACCCGAAGCATACCCGAAGCAAACACGAAGGAAACAATAAGGCTTTTTGTCAACAATTCAGGCTATTAAGGGCATGAGTGTGGTTCGAGGAAAAATATATTAAAAAAATTAAAAAATTATTTTTAATATTAGTACGTAATTAATTGTAATGCATTATAATAATGCAGTTACAAAGATCTGTTTGGTTATTTTATTACTTAACACATCAATGCGTACAAATGCAAAAGAAAAAGCAAACCTCCGTTTTAGAACAGCACCCGGCTGCACGCCCGCTGCGCCCATTTGAAATGCGTTGGGTAGATTCAGTCGACCTGAGACGAATACTCAACATCAGCAGGACAACTTTGTTTAATTGGGAAAAAGACCACCAATTGCCAATAGCCAATGTGTTGGGTGGTAAAAAGTATTACGACCTGATAGCCCTTGAAAAGATGATGGAAGCAGGGCAAAAAACCGGCGTGAAGCCGAAAAACAGGCCTGGTAAATAACCGTATAGCAAGCCTTAAATATGCCCTTATCCAAAGGTTTGGTTTTGTAGTCTCATTTTTGTAATAGCTGACATTTGCAAAAGGCGTTTATATTCTACCAGGGCCAATTAACAATTGAATGCCTCGGGTAGCAGATTTAATAAAAAAAACACCGTACCATTTTTTTCCTTACCTAATATGTCAACAGTAATAAAAGTAGAAAACCTCTCCAAACAGTATCGCCTCGGTACAGTTGGAACAGGATCGTTCGCACATGATGTAAACCGAAGCTGGCATCGCCTGCGTGGAAAAGAAGATCCCTACTTAAAAATTGGCGAAGAAAATGACCGTACCCAAAAGGGCGGTAGTGAATATGTTTGGGCTCTGAGAGATATTAATTTTGATGTAAAGCAAGGCGAAGTCCTGGGCATTATTGGCCGCAATGGTGCCGGTAAAAGTACCTTATTAAAAATACTAAGCCGCACTACAAGCCCCACAACAGGCAGCGTAAAAATAAAAGGCCGTGTAGCAAGTTTGCTGGAAGTTGGCACCGGCTTTCATCCCGAACTGAGTGGGCGTGAAAATATTTTTTTAAACGGCGCCATCCTGGGCATGACAAGACATGAAATAAAAAGCAAGTTTGATGAGATAGTAGATTTTTCCGGTGTAGAAAGATATATTGACACACCTGTAAAAAGATACTCATCCGGTATGTATGTACGCTTGGCTTTTGCGGTGGCCGCACATCTTGAGCCGGAGATATTAATTGTAGATGAAGTGCTTGCTGTTGGCGATGCTGAGTTCCAGAAAAAGGCATTGGGGAAGATGAAGGCAATCAGTAAAGGAGAGGGAAGAACTGTATTGTTTGTAAGCCATAATATGGAAGCAATAAAAAATATTTGTTCAAGAGGTATATTGATGCTGCATGGTAAGATTGAATATGATGCCGGAGCAATAGAGGTGGTAGAGAAATATCTGAGTTTTGTGCAGGAAAACGAAATACTAATAAATCCGGCTGAAATAATAGGAGAGGAATGTAAAATCGAAAATACCCAAGTGATTTGCGAAGTGGATACAATTTCCAATGAGGACGACTTTGCAATCGAAACTTTTTTCACAGGTATAACAAATCAGCAATTTTCGATTATTTTTTCCATTAATAGAAATACTATTAATGCTTTCGCAGCTGCCAGTTTCTATAAACAGGAAACATTGGGAAAAGGTACTTTTAAGATAACTGCATATATTCCTAAATTTTTGCTTAACCCTGGCTATCATACCATTGATATAATGATAGTGGATGAAACGGGGAATTTTAAGGCTTATTTACACGCAATTTCTGTACTGTCATTTACTATCGCTGATGGTAGTAAACGAAGAGGTAACAAATTTATAAAAAGTTGGGATGGAGCCGTATCACCTATCTTAAACATTGATTGGGTAAAGCAATAAATATGCAGGGAATAAAAAAGAAACTCTTACAGCTTTTCAATAAAAATGGGTACCAGGTTTTCCAGAAGGATTTTTTTAAAACTCGTTATCAGTTAAAAGCTGAATTTAACCCATTGGAACAACTTTTTTACAAAAAGCTGCATCCGGATTTTTTCTTTGTTCAAATAGGAGCAAATGACGGAGTCAGTTTTGATCCGATTTATAACTTGGTCACGAGGGAAAATGTACATGGAATAGCATTAGAGCCAGTTGTGACAATATATGAAAAGTTAAAAGAGAACTATTCCGGTTATCCAAATATAATTCCTGTAAATAAGGCCATTCACAAATCAGAAAAGGAAATGGTATTGTATAGGGTGAATCCAGACAATAATCAATATCCCGATTGGACAATAGGAACAGCTTCCTTTGATAAAGGGCATCATGACTTAAGTAAAATAAGTAATAATGATATTACAGAAGAAAAAGTTAAGTGTATTTCATTGGACGATTTAATCAGTGAATATAAAATCAATCATATTGATCTTTTGCAAATTGATACCGAAGGTTACGATTATGAAATTATTAAAATGATCGATTTTAATAAAATGGCTCCTGCTATTATTTCATTTGAGCATGGTTTTTCAGCAGGCATTATGAACAAAGGAAAATTATTTGAAATACAGGAAATACTATTAGGACATAAGTATAATATAGTGATGCTTGAAAATGATTGTATTGCGTACAAAGAAATATAATTCTAATAGTGGCTTGGTCTGGCTTGAATCTAAGTAATTGTTGTTCGAATACCCAATAATGAGAAATTTCTTTTCAGTCAATCAAAATAAGAATAAAAAAAGTCAGCCTGAAATACTTACGATTAAAAAGAAGGGGAATTTTAAAACCGCATTAATAATATACATTCCCTGGGCTATCAAAGAATGGATTGAAAATAGGTATTCAGACAAAAATTTTAATGGACATTCAATGTACTGGGAAAGTATTGAGATGGTTAAAATTTTAACTTCCTTTGGCTACAATGTGGATGTTGCAGACTGCACCGATCCGACACTACAGATTGAATGGACAAAATACCAGTTGGTTATTGATGAAAGAAATAATTTAAAGGATGCGCCCAAAGTTTCAGTGCAGATACAGATTCATTATGCCACCGGTTGCCAATGGTTATTTCATAATACAGCCGAATATATCCGCTTGTTAGATTTTAGATCACGTACGGGTATTTCAACAGATCCTGCAAGGCAGATAGCACCGGTATATTCAGAAGAGATAGCCAACTGTACTACCTATTTTGGGGGTGATTTTCAAAGGAATCTTTTTACCCATCCGGATAAAACTTTTCCATTGGCTTTAAGTAGTAGTTTTATTCCGGCATTTAAAGAAAAGGAAATTAGTGCCAGCAGAAAAAATATACTGTGGTTGGGTAGCAGGGGCTTTATTCACAAAGGACTTGACATTGTGTTGGAAGCGTTTAAAGAAATCAACAATTTTAATCTACATATTTGTACTAAGCTGGAAGCAGAACCTCAATTTTATAATTGGTACAAAATGGAATTTAGTAGCTGTTGCAATATTTATTACCATGGATGGATGGATGTAAATGACTTGCAGTTTCAGCAACTGGCTGAAAATTGCATCGCATCTATTTATTGCAGTGCAGCGGAAGGTGGTGCCGGTGCCATTGTTCAGGCCATGCAGTTTGGGTGTATTCCCATTGTAAATGATAGTACAGCTTTAAGAGGACAACACACAGGGTTTTTATTAAAAGGCCAATATCCTAAAGAATTGGTGGGTTCTATCCGGCAGGTGCTTAAAGATATCAGCGATATGAGTGTGCTGGAATTAGCTGAAAAGTCTGCTGCTGTTCGGTCTTATGCAAATGTAAATCACTCCAGAGCGGCCTACAGCCAAAGCTTCAGGCAATTAATCATAGATACTACAAATGGATAAAATAGACTTCTTTAATACAGCAGTCAGCCGGGAAGCATTTTCAAAAGTATCGGATGTACTGGCAACTGGTTTTTTAAGTGAAGGAAAACTGGTAGCCGAATTTGAAACAGCTCTTTTAGAAAAAGCAGGCATCATCAATGGTGTTGCATTAAATAGTGGTACGGCAGCTTTGCACCTGGCTTTGGTAGTTGCAGGCATTGGCAAAGGTGATGAGGTTATTATCCCATCACAAACATTTATTGCTACCGGTCTGGCTGTGTTAATGACGGGGGCTACACCGGTTTTTGCAGATATTCAATATGAAACAGGGAATATTGATCCGCTGGATATTGTAAAAAAAATCACCTTAAATACAAAGGCAATTATGCCGGTTCATTGGGGTGGCTATCCCTGTGATATGGATGAATTGAAAGCAATTGCCACCAATCATAATTTATTGATTATTGAAGATGCTGCCCATGCCATTGGCGCTACCTATAAAGGAAAACCGATAGGGGCAATCAGCGATATGGCCTGTTTCTCGTTCCAGGCAATAAAGCACCTCACCACAGGTGATGGTGGAGCACTTGCCTGTATGCACCAGCATCATTATGAAAAAGCGATGGCGCTACGCTGGTTTGGTATTGATCGTAAAAATAGTCCTGTGGGCTTATTGGGCGAAAGGGACTATAACCTTGCAGCAATCGGGTATAAATATCATTTAAATAATTATGCAGCCGCTTTAGGACTTGCCAATTTAAATGATTTGCCTGCCAACTTAGAACGCAGGCGTGCAATTGCTGCTTATTATGATAATGAATTAGGTAAAGTGGAAGGAGTAGAACTGTTCAAATATAATAACTACAGGGAAAGTGCGTACTGGTTATACGGTTTTCATGTGGAGAATAGGGATGCTTTTATTTTAAAATTAAAACAGGAAGGTGTACCTGTTTCTGTAGTTCACCAGGGGATACATAAAAACGATCTTTTTACACATCGATCAAAAGAATCGCTGAATACGCAATATTCTTTTGATCGATCACAAATACATATTCCTGTTCACAATGATTTAACTGATGAGCAGGTTCAGTTGATTGTAACAACAATTAAGTCCGGCTGGTAATCGTTATTTCACCTTAACTTATATGACCTTCAGGTATTTCATGCTTGTATTCTAAAATCTGAGAAATCAGGAAATGTTGATTATAAAAAATTAAAAATCAAATGAAAATTGTTTTATTAGGGGCAGGTGGTTTTGCAGGCAATAATGTTGCAAAAGTGTTGAAAGAAAATGAGGTGATTTTTCATTCGTTTTCCGGAAAACAGGAAGTTGATTTAAGAAATCTTCATGATACCATTACTGCACTAAAAGAAATAAAACCTGATATCATTATTAATTGTGCAGCACATGTTGGCAGTCTGAATTATGTAACCCGGCAAGCGGCTGATATTATCTGTGATAATTCGTTGATGATAACCAATATGTACCAGGCTATTGCCCAAGTTAATAGTAAGTGCATTATTATTAATCCCATTGCAAATTGTGCTTATCCTGCTGTAGATGAAAAATTTGATGAAGATGATTTATGGAAGGGGCCGGTGCATCCATCTGTATTAGCCTATGGTGGAGCTAAACGATTTTTATTACTGGTGGCAAAAAGCTTCGAAATGCAATATGGCATAAAGAGCATTCAGTTACTGGTTCCTAATATGTATGGTCCCAACGATTCTACGGATCCAGATAAGGCACATGCACTCAATGCATTGATATCAAGGTTTGTAAAGGCAGAAAATACAGCTACAACGAATATTACTCTATGGGGTACGGGTGTAGCCATACGGGAATGGTTGTATGCTGCTGATTTTGGGCGAATTATATTGCATATTATTCAGCATCCTAAAATGATTGGTTTTTCCGAACCATTAAATATTGCTCAAAATTTCGGACTCAGCGTAAAAGAGTTGGTAGAAGTAATTCAGCAGCATTTTGATACAACATTTTTAATAAAATGGGATGCAGGCATGCCGGATGGTGCCCCTAAAAAAGTAATGGATGATGCAAGATTTAAAAAGATATTTGCCGACTTTCAATTCACTGATCTCAACCAGGGGATATCAGAAACCATCCGTTATTATAAATCTGTTTATCCATATTGATCCATGATATTTGATTTGTCTATATTGAAATCCGCTGGTGCCGATGTTTATATTGGAGATAGGGTTGATATACGAAGACCCCATTTGGTTAGCATTGGAAGCCATGTTGCTATTGACAATGGATTTTATATTACTACAGCGGCTGAAATAGGCGATTATATACATATTGCCCCCTATGTTACAGTAATAGGAGGGGAAAGAGGATTATTGACCATGGGGCACTTCACCAATATATCTACCGGTGGAAAAATTATCTGTGGATCAGATATCTTTTTTGGCGAAGGTTTAGTTACAGCACCGGGTATTCCTGAAGAGTTTAGAGATGATTTAAAAATAGCTCCTGTTTGTTTTGAGAATTTTGTAAACACTGGCGCCAATATTACCGTATTGCCCGGTGTTACACTGGGGGAAGGGTCTGTAATAGCTGCCTGTTCACTGGTTACAAAAGATACAGAGCCATGGACCATTTATATGGGCATACCTGCCAAACCCTACAAAATCAGGAAGAAAGATAAAATGATTGAATTTGCAAAAAGACTTGGATACCAGCTATGAGTAATATAAAACTTTCCTACGTTATTACTACCTATAATAAACTGCCTTACCTGAGAGAAGTGATGCGTTTATTATTGCTGAATAAAAAAGAGGATGAAGAAATTGTAATAGCAGATGGAGGAAGTACTGATGGAACTGTTGATTTTTTGGATGGCTTATTTAGGGAAGAAAAAATTGACCAGTTTATTTCGGAAAAAGATAAGGGAGAAGCGCATGGTTACAATAAGACTTTTTTAATGGCCAAAGGCGATTTGATAAAAGTGATTACGGATGATGATGTTTTTTATTATCCGGCAATTGATGCATGCAGGAAATTTATGGAAGAAAATCCCACCATTGATTTAATGACTGGTATGGCAGCAATGGTAGTTACAGGTGTATTGACTCCTGTTGAGCCTATTCAGGAATTTTTTGAAGAATATAAAAAATGGGAAGAAGGGAAATTAGACAGATTTTATAGTAATGGACTTGCATTGTTAATAAGAAAAAAGAGCCTACCGTTATTAGGTTTATTTAGCAATGAATTTACCTATGTTGATATAGAATATATGCTTAGAGTAAGCAAGTGGGCTAATATTGCATTTTGTAATCAATGCATTGCAATCCGCATTACCAATGTGCAAAGTAAAGGAGTGATTCAATTAAAAGGGAAAGAGGAAATGATTAAAT
>JANPNY010000671.1:0-2861 GCA_031427745.1 Chitinophagaceae bacterium
CCGGAAATAATGGAATTCAGCCAGTTGGATCTGGCAACCAACAAAAGCAGGCTGAGTAATTATTTTGCTATGAGGTACCAAAATTTTAATGAAGATATGGGGCACTTTCTTCATAATGTAAAGCTGGAGGGTAACTTTAGAAACAGTGAAATCAACAGCGATGACCTGGCATTTTTTGCCCCAGAATTAAAAAGCTGGAAAAGAGTTGTAAAAATTAACGGGGTTGTAAAGGGTACCATTGATAATCTATCTGCAAAAAAAATGTTGTTGCAATCCGGAAACAGTATTGTGGATGGGGATCTTGGAATGCAGGGACTGCCGGATATTGAAAATACTTTTATCGATTTTAAAGCCAACAATATCCAAACCAATTACAACGATTTGGCCGCACTTTTACCGGCATTAAAGCCGGTAACACAGGTTAAACTAAATAAACTAAACAGCATTCAGTTTAAAGGAAACTTCACTGGTTTTATCAACGATTTTGTGGCTTTTGGAAATATCAGTACAAACCTGGGCAATATCACAGGCGATCTTAATTTAAAATTACCGGATAATAAGCCTGCGGTTTATTCAGGAAAGTTATCAACCCAGGGTTTTCAACTGGGCCAGTTTTTAAACGAAGCACAGTTGGGCGCTATTACCTTTAACGGAAAGGTTAAGGGCAGCGGCATATCTGCAAAAAATATTAATGCCAATTTTGATGGAGATGTAAGGAGCGTGAGTTACGGCGGTTATAATTATCAAAACATTATCATTAAGGGAGATTTTAAAAAGAAATTATTTAAAGGACAGGCAAGTATTGATGATCCTAATTTGGAAGTTGAAAATTTAACGGGCATCATTGATTTAAATAGCAAAGTACCACAGTTTAATTTTGATGCAACCCTGGCCAAAGCAAATTTTAAAAAGCTTGGATTTTCTAAAGATAGTTTTGATTTAAGCGGACATTTTAATTTGCAATTTGAAGGTAGTAACATCGATAACTTTTTAGGCACCGCAGTAATCAAAGATGCAAAACTGCTGCACAACGGGCTGCCCTTATCTTTTGATTCGTTGATTTTGCAATCACAAATAATAAACGACCAAAAATACTTATCACTACGCTCCAACGAAGTTAATGCGACTGTTGCCGGCAAGTTTAATATACTGGAGTTGCCCGATGCATTTAAAGTTTTTCTTAGTCGATACTACCCGGCCTTTATAAAAAAGCCAGCCTACACAGTTAGTGACGAGGATTTTACATTTGAAATACAAACCGGCGAAATTGATCAGTACATTCAATTACTGGATAATAAATTGAAAGGATTTAACAACAGCAACATAAGCGGCAACCTGAAATTAAAAGACTACCAGCTAAACGTAAAGGCCAACATACCCGACTTTAGTTATGATGGAAAAGTCTTTAATAATATCCGGCTGGAAAGCAGGGGTGGTTCAGATTCGCTGAGTACCAAAATTGCCGTAGATGATGTAGCGCTAAGCGACAGCTTTCATTTACCTGCCACCAATTTATCGTTTGTTTCTTTTAAAGATACTTCCATTGTTAGTTTGCAGACTACTGCCAGTAAAACAATCAGCGAAGCATCGCTTAATGCAAGGTTAATTACTTTAAGTGACGGTATCAATGTTCATTTTTATCCATCTTCCTTTATCCTGAATGAAAAAAAATGGACGCTGGAAAAAGACGGTGAAATTGGGTTTAGTAAATCGCAGCTTAGTGCCAGTGAGGTAAAATTTATACAGGGTCAGCAGCAAATTACCATTTTCACAGAACCTTCCGCAACAGGCGATACGCATGATGTAGTGATGGAATTAAGCAAAGTAAGTGTGGATGATTTTAGCGCCCTGGTGTTGAAAGAGCCACAGTTAGAAGGGCTGTTATCAGGCAATATCAGAATCAGCGATCCCTTTGGAAAAGCCTTTATTGAAAATGATTTATTTATAGAAGAGTTTAAACTGGACAACGACTCTATTGGCCTTGTGAAAATTGATGGTACATACGACGTTGCAAAAGGGATGTTGGCGTTAAAAGCAAAAGCTGATAATAAAGATAACCAGTTGGATATTGATGGGGTATTTAACTTAAAAGACAGCACGTCTAATCAAACGCATGTTGCATTAAAATCAGAGAAATTTAATCTCACTATTTTGAACAATTACTTAGGCGGTATTTTTTCCGATATACAGGGCTCGGCCAATACAACGGATCTTACTTTATCGGGCAATGCCAATCATTTTTTGCTTACAGGTACAGCTAATATTAATGAAGGTTCATTAAAAGTAAATTTTACGCAATGCAAATACAAGTTTAAAAACGAAAGCATTGTTTTTAATCCGGATGAAATTGATTTTGGCAAAATTGAATTAAAAGATACGCTAAATAACACTGCCCGGCTGAGTGGTAAAATGTATCATCGTTTTTTTAATGATATTGAATTTGACAACATCCTGCTGGAAACCGATCGCATGCTGGTGTTGAACACTACCAAAAAAGACAACAGCCAGTTTTATGGAAAGGTAATTGGCAAAGCAACTTTATTACTCACCGGTAAAGCTGAGAATATCCAGATGGACATTAAAGGTGAACCAAGTAGAAGAGACAGCAGCCATATTTATATTTTGAGTGGTAACAGCGTTGAAAACGGTACCATTGATTATATCGATTTTATTCAGTTTGGGGAAAAAATGGATCAGGATTTTAAGGCAAAGTTATCTACCAATATAGTGGTGAATATGGAATTGAGGGCCAACCCCTCCTGTAAAATTGATGTTATTCTCGATGAAGTAACCGGAGATATTATTAAAGGTGAAGGGGAAGGCTTGCTGAAAATACGAGTGGGTAATAAAGAGCCTTTAAC
>JANPNY010000672.1:0-3291 GCA_031427745.1 Chitinophagaceae bacterium
GTGCAGCAATTATTTTTGGATGGCAATGGCCCTGGTTAATGGCGGAATAGCCGCTCAAAAAGTCGTAATAGCGTTTGCCATCTACATCCCACACAAAAACACCTTCGCCACGATTGAGCACTACAGGCAAAGGATGGTAATTATGAGCCCCGTATTTTTCTTCCAGGACAATATATTGCTGGGTGTTGTCGCTGATGGTAATAGTATTATGTGTCATTATTAATTAAATTAAAGATTAAGAAAAGTAAGCAACAATAAAACGGTTGATTAGAAATTAAATATGAATGGGAAGGTCAGGCTATAAGAATGCCAACAAAAAAATGAATACCAACTTAGTGGTTCAGCAAATCGAGGTTATTGCTGAGGAAAATTTTTATGAGCGATTTTGGATTCATAATAAGATTGCAATAATAGCAAAAATAAACAGAACGGACAAGTTAGCCGGGTGTATTTATAATTGTCGCAGCGAATTAAAGGGTTGCCAACCTTCATAAAGTGATTAACAAGTTTAAAAGAATTTTTATAAGGTTGGCAACCCTGGCGCCAATTTTAATTGCACCAGGTCTGGTCCATTCTTAGATGCTACTATTGTTTCTGAAGTATTTAAAATACTGAACTATTGGGACTGTCTTAATTCAGTTTCTATCCCTAAAAAATATATTTAATTAAAATGACTTTTCTCTACCCTTACTGCTGCTGCGGTTCCTATTTTGTACAATAGTTGCCTGTTGCCTGCGTTGCTCATTTCTATAATGTTGGCAACATCCTTTTCGTCGAAAGAACGTCCCAGCCCAAGGCCATTTAGGTCATCTTTTGTAATAGGGAAATTATACCGCAGGTAATTAATGAGTGGTTTATCTCCTAAATAATTTCCCTCCAAACTACCAATTTCCATATCAATAGTAGAAGCAGTGGGTGATTTGGAGAGCCATTGCAACACGATTTGGTTTTGCCAACTGGCATCCTGCATCAGCATATCAGGCACACTAGCTGCCCATGTACCCAGCCAGGCATCTTCAATCTCATCTGTTTTTTTGCTGAAAATACTATAGCCTGTACCCACCGATACAATCGTAAGTTTATCTTCACCCATTTCCCAATGAAAAGGAAATCCTTTAAGCGTTGCAACCATTAAAAGGGTGAGTGCCGGATTATTGGCCATGCTTACGCCGCCATCCACAAAAGCAGCTTTTTGCCCATCACCCACATCAATCATTTGCGGTACAAAATAAGTAGGCGCTGCGCTGCTCGCCCTGATGGCCTGCCATAAAAATATGTCTTTATTTCTGCCCAAAGCAGAGTCATAAAATTTGCCGCCCGGATGATTGATCAGCGGCCACACGCTATTGGTATCGGCTCGCTTGGCAACAATGGCCAACCCGGTTTTTAATTCCGGGCCTCCTAATTTAATATCACCAAAAACCGTTTTGAGACTATTTTCCAGGGCTATATAATCGTACCCTGCTTTTAAATACTGCAATGTTTCCCAGGGCTTCCACCAATCTCTTTTTTGTCCAAATATTTTACCACCTAAGTCCATGTACATTTTTACAACTTCATCTACATTCATGCCAACTGCCAGGCAGGCTGCTATAATGGAGCCTGTTGAAGTACCGCCGATTAAATCAAAATAATCTGACAGAACCAGTTCAGGATTTTTTTCTTTTTCCCGAAGGATTGTTTCAATTTTCTTCAGATATCCAAGCGTTAATGCGTTAATGCGCCTCTTATTCCACCACCATCAAGGGAAAGAATCCGTTTAGGCCCTGTAGTTGGGTACAGGTGTTCGGCCAAAGTTTTTTTCATGATAATTTGTTTTGAGTTATTTTATTTGTTGATAAATTAATTTATAAAATTGCTTTCAAATCATTCATCTGCGTGTTAAAGGAATCCCTGTCAAAACTCTTATTTAATGACTCGTCTGTTTTTGATTTTTCTTCCAATTCCGCCATTAATTGGTTGTACTCTTCCGCTCTTTTCAATCCAAAATATGCTTCGGCCAACGTAAGATAAATCCAGGGTTTATCTGAATATTCTTGGAATGAGGGTTCCTGCATTTTCGTTTTACAAATAGTTATTATCTCTTTCCTGATTTTTGCAGCAAGGTAATTTTGTGCTTGTGCTTCCTCAGCATTTTCATTTGCCTTTGCAGCCACATTGTAAAGAAAGGCAACGTTGATACCATTGTAGTAATCCTGCTTTACATAGTAGCCCCGCTCGTAAAAATGGATAGCTCTTTCCAGGTATTGTTTTTCCTGGGATATTTGATAACGCCGCTTATTAATGGCACCACTTAAACCCAATGTTTCCGGGTCGGTAGTAATATCGGGCGTAAGCGGTTTTAAAATTTCTTCAGCCATCGACAATGCCGTAAGCGGATCGGGAAGCTTAGATTTATAGGTACAAAGAGCAGCACGGTGCCTGTAAAAAGAATTACTGGTATCGAGTGCCATAGCCGATTTAAAAAGTGTGAGTGCAGTTACAAAATCTCCATTTTCTTTTGCTGTTTCTGCTGTATTTGAAAGAAAAGCTAATGATTGATTTTGTGCCGGGTTTAACGTGCCTGTTTCTCCAGAAGAGGCAACTGGTACTTCGGTAGACAATTCCGGCCGCTTCATGCCTTTTAGAAAAGTATATACCGGGCTATCATCCTCCATTTTTTGAAGTATCGCCTCAATTTTTTCTTTTAATTGTTTAGTAAAAGTTTGAATGGTACTACCCCCGATATCTGACCCAAGATGCACATAATTCATGATGGAAATATGATTCAGGTCAAACGGATATTTCAATTGACTTTCTGCCATTACAATGGTGGTGGATGGTTTTAAAGCGTGCCTAACTCCCAGCTCGTAGATGGCATTGGCATTTAAGGTGGAGATATCTGCAATCACCAGATCTGCTTTATAAAGCCATTCATACATCGGCACATCAATTACGCCTGAATGTTTAATTTCATCAGCCCTTATACACTGAATGGAGAGACCTTCACAAACGGGCTTAATGAGAAATTGATAGGTCATGTCCATGTTGAGAACTCTGCCTGTTCCGAGATCTGTTTTCTCTCCAAAGCCCATAATTACAAAGCAAGTTATCATGGTTTTACTTTTTAATTTGTGTGAGATAATTTTATAATTTCCTGATACTACAAGTACACTATTTACACAAAAATTTCAAATGTTCGTAGTGCGCATCACAATGCGAAGACCATTTAAATATACAAACTGGAATTGATTGGTTTTTACTTTTTTTTATATGCACGGCATTTTTTTGTAGAAGCTGTCGATACTGATG
>JANPNY010000673.1:0-2457 GCA_031427745.1 Chitinophagaceae bacterium
ATCAACACCTTCCGCATTCATCCAAACGGTTAAATCGCTACAAGCTGTTTTATTAACGCCTTTATAGTTCTTTTTTTGTTTCACGTAATAAATAATTTCGGCATTGCCAATCACGTTTAGTTTTTTAATATTTTGTTCCCCAATAGAGTCTTTAGCAAAATAGCCTTCTATTTTTTTTCCTTCTATCTGGTTATACTTTCTCTCATCCAAGCTATCTACTTTCTGAATCACAATAGCATTGTTCAGTAACTCAAAATATTTTATATTGGTTTGCCCTGCGGTTACTTTAATTAATTTGGCGGTTACTTGCCCGTTATTGGTCCAAAGTATAGGAGAGTTATACATGGTCATTAATGAATCGTGCAGTAAATAGGTCAAAGAATCGCAGAGTCCTTGTAAATCTTTTTTGAAAATTTTTACATGTCGGTATGCTTTTACAAAAGTGTGAATGGAGTCGGGTTGCTCATAAAATAAGGTATCTGCCGACATGAACAATGTATCCTTTTCAATCGTTCTACCATAAATAGCATGCCCGGTAACAATAGCTTTATTCCTTTTCTCATAATGTTCGGCAAAGTCACCCACAATAAATGATTTATGCGCTGTGTCAATAAGCTGTACATTTTTAGTAGCTCTGCCATAACCATTCTTCTTATTATAAAAAACGCTATCGCCGGTTAACTTTTGATCCTTGGTAACAATCACGGCATTTTTGCTAAAGCGCGCTAGTTCTCTGTCGGTATCATACCAGCCATTTTCGCAATAGATGTAGTTTTCCTTGCTTGTAATAATGGATGGACCAATAAAGTAAGCTGTTTTATTAATGGTATTATACCTCAAAGTATCTCCTCGCATTTTATACTCGGGGTTTGTTAACACCACATCATAATGAAAAGTAACTTCTTTATTAGAAGAATAGTAATGTCCGTTTTTACTGGTTAATGTATTTTCTTTATTCACTATTTTTCCACCATCGTAATAGCTGGCTATAGAAGTTCCTATATCGTAAATTAGCGTATTGGTAGTGAGCGTCATATCTTTTTCAATACAACGCACATTGCTTTTCATGTGAGCTAATTTGGTAGTAGCGTCGTAGCGCAAAGAATCGCCATACACAAAAATACTATCCCCTTTTATAATGCTTATATGACCGTAAGCAATCAATTTTTTATCACTAAATAAGTAAGCACTATCGCAACGCATCACGGCTCCATCATGTTCACATTCCACATCACCAATTAAACGGCGGGCGTCAACACCCAATGATTGGTCGTAAGCTAAACGTTTAGCGTGACGGATGGTAATAAATTTCTGTTCTTTTTCGGGGCCAACCTTTACTTTAGTTTGCGAAAAACCTGAAAATAGAAATGCCAAAATGAACACAAATACTAGATTGTATTTGCTATTTAACAAGTTAATGGCGTTTTTTTTTAAATTCATTTTCAGTCCATAAATTTAATCATATAAATTGTATTTGGCCGAATGTTATAGTTTTTTAAGAAATAGCCTCCATACAAAGCAAATCTTTCATCTTTTGTCCAGTTCTTATATCTTTGCAGCCTATGAGTAAAATAAAGAAAAATATTTTTGTTGAAAATGCAGAAATCGTAGATATTTCTTCGGAAGGAAAATCGGTAGCCAAAGTAGACGGGATGGTAATTTTTGTAGATGGAGGCGTGCCAGGAGATGTGGCAGATGTAATGATTACCCGTAAAAAAAATAATTATGCCGAAGGTCATGTAGTGACTATTAAAACCCCATCAATCAATCGTATTAACCCTAAATGTGAACATTTTGGTTATTGCGGAGGTTGCAAGTGGCAACATATGACTTATGATACTCAATTGGTATTTAAACAAAAAACAGTTGAAGATGCACTAACCAGAATCGGACATTTGGATATTTCTACTTTAAAACCAATTTTCCCTAATAAAGAGAATTATTTTTACCGTAACAAATTAGCGTCGTAGTCGAAGTAGTGCAGCACGTCCAGAACAATCACTGCATCTGCCTGGCCGAATTCGGTGGAACGGATATCGCCCTGGGAAAATTGCGCGCGCTCGCCAAGAGCCGCACGGGCACGTTCCACGTCTTTCGGCATCAGTTCCAATCCCCAGATATTCTCCACCTTGGGTGCCGCTGGCCAATGCGCGGGCCACACGCCGGATTCATACAGCGCACGCGCTTCCCGCAGCCAGGAAGCGAGCAAACCCTGGCCGCAACCAAGATCAAGCAGGCGCCTGGCATCTGGAATCAGCCCTTGTTCAAGCAAGCCGAAGAAGGCGGGATCTCCTTTGAGTTTGCCTTTGGCGAAGCGCCAGGCAAAAAGGCCGGCAGATTTGTACGGCTGGCTGGCGCGGTCAAGTAAGGTGCGGCGGAAATGTTGAATCATGGAATGGCGGAGCGCAAAGTAACGGGATTAAGCTTGGCCTGCCTGATGTTCTCCAGCAGGCGCGG
>JANPNY010000674.1:0-2035 GCA_031427745.1 Chitinophagaceae bacterium
TGTTTACCGGCCAATCGGGCAGCGATGGCAGTTTTACCATTACGGCAAATATAGATACCAGTATGTTTAAAAATTATGGCTTAAAGCTGTACGTTTCCAAAAATGATGATTTTATAGTTATCAGGGATTCAACTTTTGCAAGCAATGACTCTTACAGATTTTATTCACCTGGTGGCTATCCGCCTGTGCGGCTTAACATTTACCCTCAGGCAACCCTCAAAATAAAATTGCAACGCAGCCAAACAGATAATTTTGAGAGCTTTAGTATACAGCACAGTGCTGTTAATGAAAACAATACAGTTTCAGATTACTATGTCTCCTCCCCAAAGGAAGTAACCGACCGCAATGTGAAAGAATTAACTGTACCAACTGTTGCCGGCGTATTTACCAAAATCATTTCCACCAAAAGAATCAGTAGTACACAAGTAATCACCCAGATTGATTCTGTAAAATGTACAAGGGGAGGTAATAATAGTTTTACGGTGGTTTTTTAAGGTATTATCTACAATAAGTATATTTCGGGTAATATCAATCATTCCTTCTCATTTTAAAGTACCTTTTCTTCAACCACATTTCAAACAAAGGATCATTAAAGGTGATTGACTTACCCAGCACATCAATTATTTCATGGTTTTGCAAACTAGCTTTTATCCTGGTAATATTGGGCGATGTTCCCAAATTATAGTCTTTTAAAACCCGGCTGCTGGTAAAAGCTGTTTCCTTATTGCACAATGCCTTTAAAAAATTTAATTGAAAATTGGTAAGCATATCTACTTCCTTCTGATATAAGATGGTGTACTGATCCAGCAGTTCTTCTATTGCAGCATCCACATTAGCCATGGTTGCTGTTTTGGTAGTTTGCTGCCACACAGCCTGGCTTAACTGCTGCACATAATAAGGATGGTTTTCCATCATCTGTGCAATTGTTGCAGCAAGTGCAGGTGCAATATTTTTCCCGGTAGCTTTAAAACGTCCGGTTATATAAGGTATCCAATGGCTTTCTTCAATTTTTTCTAAAAATAAAATTTCACCAAATCGATAAAATGGCATGCTGCTTTTGGTGAAAAAATCCATCATTAAATGCCTTCGGCTACCATACAAAATGTAATTGGCCGCCTGGTGTTTTTGCCAATGAACCCGCAGTTTTTTTTGAAATGCTATACCATCATCCATAAAGCTGATGTTTTGAAACTCATCAACACATACTATTACCTGTATCCCTTTTTGTTTGGAAATTTTCTCCGGTAAATCCAACACTTCCGCCATATTTTTTTTAAGCTCTTTCCAGTTAAAGGTCATTTCAAAATCGGCAGTAGGGTCTGGCGACAGGGATATTGATGGCACCAATTGTTTAAAAATACTTTTTACACTTCTTACAACATCTTCAAATGTGTTATTGGTAGCTTTAATTACAGAGGAGGCATAGAGCTCAAGAAATTCTCTTTCAGTACGGATATTGTACAAATCAACAAAGCAAAAAACAACTTTCTTGTTTTCAATTTTCATTTGTTCGCTCACATGCAATATCAAAGAAGATTTGCCCCAACGGCGTGGAGATATCAGCATACAATTAATACCGGCACTCATCTGTGTCTTCAACCATTTTACTTCTTTGGTTCTGTTGGTAAAATAATTATCTTCTGCCAGCTTACCATAATTAAAAGGACGTGCCATAAAATTTATTTTCACGAAAATACTAACAAATCTGTTACAAACAACGTTGTTACAAACAAAGTTGTTATATTTTTATACAGTCCAAAACCAAATGCCACAAACGTTTTACAAGAAACGATAAAATAAACTTCGGGAATGAGAATCTCCCAAATATTAAAAACTACCATCGGGCATGATCACTCATGCCCGATGGGGTTTAAAAAAAATGTGATAAAAAACTCCTTTGCCTTATAAATTTATCCTTTTGCCGGTATTATCCACCGGAAGCCAAAGGCAAAATTATTGCTGCCGTTCGTCGGCCGCACTCGCCGCGCCGATCGTGGCCTTTGCCCAAGCTGGCACCGTTGACAATTGGCGTTCC
>JANPNY010000675.1:0-18953 GCA_031427745.1 Chitinophagaceae bacterium
GATTTGGAAGCTGTTTCAAAATATCGAATACCGGCATACGTAGATGAATCAATTCTAAAATAATAATTCCGTGGCAAAAAACCCCGTGCATAATCCAATGAACTCGGGATATACTTTGCCTCAAAATTACTCCATCGGGCGTTGGCATTTGGCAATACAAAATGGTAAGCAAACCACAGCAATAAAGATAAAAAAGTTCCGCCCAGCCAATAAGGAAACAGAAAGCGCTTGAAACTAACACCGCTGCTAAGAATAGCAACAATCTCTGTACGATCGGCCATCTTTGCAGTAAAAAATATCACACTAATAAAAACAAAGAGGGGAAACAACATGGCATCAATCCTCGGGATAAACCCGCCATAATAATCCACAAAAATTTTCCAGGCGGGTAAACCAGATCTTACAAAGTCATCCGTCTTTTCACTGATATCAATCACCCCCACTACTACCGTCATTAATGCAATACAAAAGAAAAAAGATACCAGGAATTTTTTAAGTATGTAGCTATCTATTTTTTTCATTTGTAATAAAGAGCGCAAAGCTAACTGAAAATGATGAATGGGTAAATGGATTTAGGAATTATTGGGTAAGATGTAACAGTAGCGAATTTGCTGATAATTAATGCTCAAAAGCTACGTATTAACAGAGAGAATTTTCTCTTTCAAAAAAGAATAACAAATCAAGTTCCCATAGTTACGGCCGGCAAAGAAAGTATGCGGCTTATTTTTATTATCCGATTAAAGAATTTTTACTTCTGTGCGCCGGTTCATGGCCCTGCCTTCTGTTGAAGTATTGTCTTCAATGGGCATCGTCATCCCATAACCTTTGGAAGTGACCCTATCTGGTGAAATACCTTTTGTTAATAAATACGCCATCACCGTATTAGCCCGGTTGGTACTCAAAATCATATTGGCATCTGCTTTACCTACATTATCTGTGTGACCACCGATCTCAATTTTTTCATCATCTTTTCTTTTAAGGTATTCTACCAACTCATCCAATACCCTGTAAGCCTCTTCTTTTAACGTGGCTTTGCCGGTTTCAAAAGTACAGTTGTCCAGCACAAATGATTTCGGAGCTTCAAACTGAATATCAATATTGATAGGCTTTTTCATAAACTGGTTGTCTTTTAATACCGGAATGTCCAGCACATTATAACTGGTAGAATCGTTGAAGCCTAAAATAAAAATCTCATACTTGGCACCAGTTGGTAAGTGGATAGAAAATTTTCCAGTTGAATCTGACAAGCCCTGGTACTCCAATTTGTTAACGGAACTTCTGAATACAATAATTTCATTGGTAAGTATCGTGCCTGTTTTAGCATCAACGATAGAAACATCTACTGTAGCATCTTTGGGGAGATTGCCTGCTGTTGCTTTTATCTGTGCAATACCATAAATCGGTAAAATAAAAACCAATAACAGGTAAAGAAAATATTTTTTCATGAACGGTTTTTTATTGGGTTAAAGATAAAATTAATATTGTGAAAAGGAATTTTCAAAAAGTATGCCGTTATTTAATTGCAATCATTTTTACAAGTACCCACATTATAACCGCTGTTGTAACCGCAATACGATTTCTTCTTTCCAACTTTTAAAATCACCTACTGATATATGTCGTCTGGCTTCGCCCACCAGCCACAAATAAAAAGACAGGTTATGTACACTCGCAATGGTGAGTCCAAGCATTTCTTTAGCTTTAATCAAATGCCGGAGATATGCCTTACTGTAGTACGCACTAAACGCATTATTAATACCATCATCAATGGGTGAAAAATCTCTCTCCCATTTTTTATTATCGATATTAATAACACCGTTTGAGGTAAACAACATTGCATTTCGGCCATTACGGGTAGGCATAACACAATCAAACATATCAATACCTACAGCAATGCATTCCAGGATATTCCAGGGGGTACCTACGCCCATTAAATAACGGGGCTTATCAACTGGCAGTATATCGCAGCAATGTTCTGTAAATTCATACATCATCTCCATGGGTTCGCCAACACTCAATCCGCCAATTGCATTGCCTGTAGCGTTTTTGGAAGCTATAAACTCCGTTGATGCGGTACGTAAATCCTTGTAGGTACTTCCCTGTACAATTGGAAATAAATTTTGAGTGTAGCCATATTTATCGGGCGTGCCATCAAATCTTTCAATGCACCTGTTGAGCCAGCGATGCGTTAAATCCATACTTTTTTTAGCATAAGTATAGTCACTGGGGTAAGGAGGACATTCATCAAAAGCCATTATGATATCACCCCCAATAACCCGTTGAATGTCCATCACTTTTTCTGGTGTAAACAAATGTTTATTGCCATCAATATGCGATTGAAAAATTACTCCTTCTTCATTAATCTTTCGGTTGTTGGCAAGAGAAAAAACCTGGTATCCACCACTGTCCGTAAGTATTGGTCCGGGCCATCCATTAAACTGATGGAGCCCTCCCGCTGCTTCCAGGGTTTCTAAACCAGGACGTAAATATAAATGGTACGTATTACCTAAAATAATTTGAGCCTTTACATCATTTATCAACTGTTGCTGGGTAATTGTTTTCACGCTGCCTGCAGTGCCTACGGGCATAAAGATGGGTGTTGCTATTTCACCGTGATCGGTTATTATTTTTCCTGTTCTGGCCTTAGTTAAAGTGTCGGTATGTTCTAATTTAAATTGAAGTGCAGCCATTGAAAATTAAGTGTAGATATTTTTTATTTGATTAAAATTTTGTTGTCAATTGTATGTCAGTAAGATGGTTTATTATTTTACATATGAATGCTTATTTTCGCCAAATGAACTTAATTAACTGGCAATGGGTATTATTGGGTGGCCTTTGTTTCATTACGTTGTTACAGCTTTTTTATTACTTGTATTTCTTTCTTCGGTTAGCAATTTACAACCCTACTACTAAGGATATTTCGCAAACGCATCCTGTATCTGTTATTATATGCGCCAGGGATGAGGCGGCAAATTTAGCGAAAAATCTTCCCGGTTCTTTAGTACAACAATATCGAACCACCCATGAGGTTATTGTAGTAAACGATAATTCTTTTGATGACAGCAAATACCTGCTGGAAGCGTTTCAAAAAGAATTTAAACAACTGCATGTTGTGGAACTTAAACAGGAGGCAATGCTGATTTCAGGAAAAAAATTCCCTTTAAGCATGGGCATAAAAGCAGCTAAGTATGAAATTGTATTGCTTACAGATGCAGATTGTGTACCTGCCAGCGAATTTTGGATAGACAAGATGCAGGCTACCTATGATGACAATACCGAGATTGTATTGGGCTATGGCGCCTATCACAAAAAGAAGGGCCTACTTAATAAAATTATCCGTTGGGAAACCATGCATAGTGCCCTGCAGTATTTAAGCTATTCGTTGGCAGGCTTACCTTACATGGGTGTTGGCAGAAATCTCAGTTACAAAAAAACGATCTTCTTCCGGCACAAAGGGTTTTCTGCTCATAATAAACTTGCAAGCGGCGATGATGATTTATTTATAAACATGGCCGCCACCAGCAAAAACACAAAAATAAATATAGATTCTGACAGCTTTACACTGAGCGAGCCTGCCAAAAACTGGCGGCAATGGATAAAGCAAAAGAGCCGCCATTACACTACCAGCAAGTATTACAAAGCATGGCACCAATTTCTATTGGGGTTGTATTCCTTTTCTCATTTTCTTTTTTACCCATTACTTGCCGCAACAATTGTTTTAGTAAACTGGCAATTTGCTGCTATGGCTTTTGGCGTACGGTTTCTAGTTCAATTACTGGTATTGTATCCTGTTACAAAAAAGCTGCAGGAAAAAGACCTGTTTCCATTCTTCTTAATATTTGATATCGGCATGTTTTTTTACTATTTGTTTTTTGCATTTGCATTAATAAAAAAGCCAGTACAGCAATGGAAGTAAACTTTACATTTTTCGCAATTCATTCAAAAAGTATTTGTTAAATTATTTTAACAGGTATGTAATTTGGCACAGTATTGAATTATATGTTTTTATCAAATAACTTTGATATGATTTACAATACAATTATGCAGGCAACTTTTGAATCAGAAAAAAACAAGAAGGCATTTTTATATACCCTGATTATATGTGGTACCATTTTATTATTGGCTTTCTTAATTACTTTTCCCATTTTAAAAGTAACCCCACCCGTTGCCCAGGATTTAATGGAAATTAACCTGGGTAATAATGAAGAAGGTTTTGGAGAAAAACAGCCGTTAATAAAAGGAGCTAGGAGCCCTGTTGCTGCACCGGAGCCACAACCTGTTAAAGCAAGCGCACCTGCCCCACCTACAGAAGACGAAGCCAAACCAGAAGACAATGCAGAAGAAGATGCAGCTGCTGTTACAAAATCGCCAAAAGCCGTCGTAAAAAAACCAACTGTTACGCCCAGTATAAAACCTGTTGCGGTTTATAAAAATCCAACGCCGGCACCTGTTACTGTACCAAAACCACCGAAGCCCGTAGCCACCTATAAAGGCCCCGGAAATGGTAAAGGAAATGATGCGACGGAAGACAATGGCTATCGCTACCAGGGAACCAAGCCTGGCGGAAAGGGTGATGCAGGCGACCCATCCGGCAAGCCCGACAGTTACGGTAATACGCCGGGCGGAAAAAGCGGTGTAAGCGTTCTTCGTGGATCGAGGCCGCTGAATTTAGGCAGTCTTAAATTTGAAGATGATTTTAACGAGAATGCAAAAGTATACCTTGATGTAAAATATAATAGTGCAGGTGCTTTTATTAGCAGTACAGTTTCAAAAGGAACAACTACATCCAACAATACAATACTATCAATTGCCAAAAAAAAAGCTGGAAGTCTTAAATTTCCTGCTTCCGATGATGGCGGCCTGTCAACAATAATTTTTAATTTCAGGATTAATTAAATGACAATATTTTTTTGAAGTAGTTCATTTTGTAATCAACAATTTTAAACAGACGTCGGCATCGCATATTTTTTGAATTTAAAATGCCCCGAAAATTTCCGGGACATTTTATAATAATATTATTAATGCATGTTCATTTATTTTTTCATATACATCACTTCTTTTACCAGCTTAACTGTTCGTGGAACATCCGGCAAATAGGCAGCAACCAAATTGGGTGCATAGTGCATCGGCGCATCCACACTTGTTATCCGGCGAATGGGTGCATCTAAATAATCGAATCCTTCTTTTTGTATGCGATAACAAATTTCTGACGATACTGAAGCAAATGGCCACTGTTCTTCTACTATTACCAGTCGGTTTGTTTTTTTAACGCTTTCTAAAATAGTGAACCAATCAAGCGGACGTATGGTAGCCAAATCTATTACTTCTGCTTCAATACCTTCTTTTGCTAATTCTTCAGCAGCGCCTAAAGCCACCTTCATCATTTTGTTAAAAGATACGATGGTTACATCTTTGCCGGTACGCTTAATAAATGCTTTACCTATTGGCAGCAAGTACTCTTCTTCCGGTACTTCTCCTTTTTCGCCATACATCACTTCACTTTCCATAAACACAACCGGATCGTCATCCCGGATGGCGCTTTTCAATAATCCTTTTGCATCGTAAGGGTTACTTACCGATATTACCTTTAATCCAGGGATATTAGCGTACATGGATTCAAAGGCTGTTGAGTGCTGAGCCCCCAATTGGCCTGCGCTACCGTTAGCACCCCGAAAAACAATGGGGCAACCTACTTGCCCACCACTCATTGCAAGCATTTTAGATGCAGTATTTAATATTTGATCCAGCGGCAACACAGCGAAATTCCAGGTCATAAATTCTACAATGGGGCGCAATCCATTTTGTGCAGCACCTACAGCAATGGCTGTAAATCCAAGCTCGGCAATAGGTGTATCTATAACTCTCTTTTCACCAAATTCATCCAGCATACCCTGGCTCACTTTGTAAGCACCGTTATATTCAGCTACTTCTTCACCCATTAAAAATACACGCTCGTCTCTGCGCATCTCTTCCTGCATGGCTTCTCTCAACGCTTCTCTAAATGCTATTTGTCGCATGTGGTTTATTTAGTTTTTTATACAATTCAAAAGACTGGTAATCCTTTTGGTGGGCAAATTTATTCTATCAAATCTACATTATCAAATTGAGTTGAAAATACAGGTAAGTTATTTAATGAAAAGATGAAATGTGGCTATAGATTTTGCGACAGCAACCCCTAACTATCCCTTTAATAAATCTGTAGACTATAAAAGTTAGCCTACAGATTTTACAAATTAAAAAGCTGCCGCAAAAAAATACGGCAGCATTACAAAAGAGGCTGATAAAATTATTTCTGTTTAATTACCTGTTTAAATATTCTTCCACCTGCTGTCATAAACTGAACGATATAGCTTCCAGAAGGAACCCGGGCCAAGTCATCAATTGCAACGTAATTATAACCTCTAATCATCGTTACCATTTTAGATATTACTTCTGCCCCTGTTACATTATAAACTTTAACCAGCGTAGTTTCATTTTTATCCCACACAATATTAATATTAAGATTATTGATGAAAGGATTTGGCGAAACAGTAAAGTCTCCAAGTGCTTTTTTCAATTTTACAGGAACTATTTTAGAGAAAGCAGTTTTTCCATCAACATCTATTTGCTTTAACCTATAATAAACTACCGGCGATATTACATCAGCTATATCATCATTTATAGAATAATTTATTTTTGAAGATGAATTTCCACTTGCAGATTTGGTAGCTACAATTCTAAACTTAACAGCATCTAAACTTCTTTCAACATCAAAACTTTTTGAATTATACTCCATCGAAGTGCTCCAGGCTACTTTTACCTTTTTGTCTGCCAATAACGTTGCTGAAAATGATGTCAACGTAACCGGAAGTGAGCCGCCGGCTGGATTAATAACTGCTGTTGCATCATCTACAAAATCTACCAACGCATCCGATTTTACAGATAATCTTGCTGCATTAACTATTTGTGGAATAATTCCATTTGTCGGTGTATTTACTGTTACTTTAAACGCAACCTCGAATGAATCAAGTGGTACAAGATATCCTCCGGCAATTGCGGTTGCATTATTTCCCATTCTAAATATCACGGTTTGTGTACCGGCATCATATTCCGCAATGTCGTCACCCGAAGCATCGGTTTTTAATCCTACGCTTACTCCAGTTCCGTAATTTACCATTAACGAATTATTTACATATGTAACAGTTGAAGGAAGTGGATCTGTTAGTATTGTTGAATTGGCATTGCCTGCACCGATATTTTTGCCCTTTAATGTGTAGGTAAGTATTTCCCCGGGCTGGGCAATTTGATCGTTATTGGCATCAGCAACGGATTTAGATAACTTTATGATAGGATCTTTCATTTTTATCACGAAAGTAATTACACCTGTAAAATACTGATCTTGCGATGTAACAAACTGGACTTTAACACTAGATGCGTTTGGAAGTATTCCATAACCTGTACCCACATAAAACTGATCAATGTCCATCCCCATTTGGTCAGTATAATTTGGATTTTTTGTAGACACGTGAGCACCATCATTTGAAATGGTGCCATTGAAGAAATTATTTACAGGATTAATTGCATTTGTAAAAGCTGTTCCATTAATTTTAAAGCTATCTTCTTTAAACCTTGCATCGCCCTCCCATGCAATTAACCCCACCCGTGCGTCGGTATTAGCTAAAGCACCGGAAGGAACATTCAATCCTGTTAATGTAATTGTATTGGTGAAAACACTGTTACCATTAAAAATCTGTTGATAACCATCATAAACACGGACGCTGTTAAAATTCAAATTGGGATTTTCATACACCACCACAATACTCCATGCGCCATAGTTGCCATAGTCACCGCCTAACCCTTTTGAAAAAGTTCCATCACCAACAGTATAGGTTCCACTGCCATTTTGATTCACTAAATCTGTTACATCTACATAAGCCTGGTAAAGTGAAAATTCAGTACTTAATCCTGTATTAATTACGGTTTGATTAAGTTGTGCAGCAGCATATTGCTGATAAGGACCACTGGTTCCTTTCCTGATTTTAATTTTTTGGTTCAAAGGATCTACCATATCAAAATCAGATTTTAATGCCCTGCCACCCCAATATAGCCTTGCCATTTTTATCGTATTTGTACCTGCGGGTAAAATTAAATCAGCAGATGAAGAATTTCTTGTGCCTATACCATCCCCGGTGTTGCCATCAATATCAATATATTGCATATTAGTAACCCCATAATTACCATTATCGTATAAACTATTACCATCTACACTGTTGCCATTCATAGCAACTGTATTTACCGATCCATTTGCATTTGATGAATACATAAGCGTATTTCCCATCAAAGCAGTACTACCTTTCAAATTTTCGGAGAAAACAATCCCAAAATTCCTTGTTTGACCATAAGAGGTAAAAAATGAGAAAGAAAGAAACATTATTATAGGATAAGCATATCTTATTTTTTTAAATAAAATAACCGTGTAAATTTTTTTCATAATTAAATATTTTGGTAAGAATAATTAAGTTTTAAAATTTATTATTTGAAAAGATAAATAAGCCTGTAAACAATTCAATAAAATAGTGAACAATGTTTTTAATGGATTGACATTAACTATTGTAAAAGTAGTCAAAATAAATGCTAAATCGAAAAGTTGGGCAAACCTGCAAAATTTGATGCAGCAAATTTAATGAGTTGATGATAAGTTACTTAAACTGAGATAAAAGTATTGGGTTCTATTTTTCAATACAAACCTGATACCTCAGTTAGCTAGCAGATTTCGTATACGCAGTTTCACAATAATGTATATCAACTTAAAGTAACCAACATTTTTACAAGGTTAGATAAGTGAAAATCCCATAGCTACAATTGATATAAAGATGGATTTTCAGATACAAAAAAACCACCTTCGTAATGAAGATGGCTCTTAAAAATTCTGCAATAGATCAACCTATTTTTTCAACCTGCATATAATTCAGCTCTACCGGGGTTGCTCTTCCGAATATTTTAACCTGAACTTTTAATTTTTTCTTTTCGTCGTTCACTTCCTCAACCATACCATTAAAATCATTAAATGGTCCATCAATAATCTTAATTGTTTCACCAATTATAAATGGCTCACTCATTGTCATTCCTCCTGCTTCTCCCATCTCATCCACTTTACCCAGCATTTTGTTTACCTCCGCCTTTCTGAGTGAGATAATATTTCCTTTGCTTCCCTTTCCATCAGTTAAAAAATGCATTACATTGCTGATATTGCTTATGTGCTGCACAATATCATCGCTTAATTTATTATCAGCAACTTCAATCATAACATAACCCGGATAGAAATTTCTTTCTCTCATCACTTTTTTACCCGCCTGAACCTTATAAACTTTTTCTACCGGTAAAAAAATTTGCTTGATGATTGCTGACCATCCATTGCGAACAATATCCTTATCAAGATACTCTTTTATTTTACGTTCCTTTCCGCTAACAACACGTAGAACGTACCATTTATTTTCTTTTTCCTGTGTTACTTCTTGTACGATTGATTCTTCCATACTCATTACTTCTTAAATAAACCGTAAACAAATTTTAAAGACCCGTTAGCAACAAAATCCATTACCCATACCAACGCTGTAATAAATAGAGTAGCACCTAAAACAATCATAGTAGATTGTTGCAATTGTTCCCAAGTGGGCCAGGTAACTTTTTCTACCAATTCCTTATAAGAATCCCTGAGATAAGCTGAAAATTTATTCATAGTTCAAGTTTGTAATTTTAAAAAGATAAAGTTTAGAAAGGACAGCATTACTTTACAAGGTAAAATCAGGTGCCTCCCAGTACATCTATCTTTAAGTTTATTAGCACGGGAACTAGGATTCGAACCAAGATCAAAGGTTTTGGAGACCCGTATGCTACCGTTGCACCATTCCCGTGTTTAGTATTTACTATAAAGTACAAAGTACTTAGATGTAAAATCTAAGTACTTTGTAAAGATATAAATACTGATTTATTTAAGCGTACCATTTTAGTACTAAATATTACTTAACGATTTCAGTAACCTGACCAGCACCTACAGTACGGCCACCTTCACGAATCGCAAATTTTAAACCTTTTTCCATTGCGATAGGTTGAATTAAAGTAACATTTATGCTGGTGTTATCACCCGGCATAACCATTTCTGTGCCTGCATTTAAAGTAACTTCTCCAGTTACATCTGTAGTACGGAAATAGAATTGAGGACGGTATTTATTAAAGAATGGGGTATGACGTCCGCCTTCATCTTTGTTTAATACATAAACCTCGCCTTTAAAATCGGTATGCGGAGTAATTGAACCTGGTTTGCAAAGTACCATACCACGACGGATTTGAGTTTTCTCAATACCACGTAATAACAATCCTGCATTATCACCAGCCTCTCCTTCATCCAATAATTTTTTGAACATCTCAACACCTGTGCAAGTTGATGCCAGAGGTTTTTCCATTAACCCTACAATTTCAACTGCTTCACCTACTTTAATACGACCTCTTTCAATACGACCAGTTGCTACTGTACCACGACCAGTGATTGAGAATACATCCTCAACACTCATCAGGAATGGTAAATCAACTAAACGTGGAGGAAGCGGGATGTAAGAATCTACGGCATCCATCAAATCATCAATTGCTTTTATCCACTTTTCGTCACCAGCTAAAGCGCCAGTTGCAGAACCTTGTATAATTGGGGTATTATCACCATCGAAACCGTTCTTAGTTAATAATTCACGAATTTCCATTTCAACCAATTCTAATAATTCAGGATCATCAACCAAATCAACTTTGTTCATGAACACAACCATGCTTGGAACACCCACCTGCCGTGCAAGAAGGATATGCTCCCTGGTTTGAGGCATAGGGCCGTCAGTTGCTGCTACCACAAGAATAGCACCGTCCATTTGAGCAGCACCGGTAATCATGTTCTTCACATAATCGGCGTGACCCGGACAGTCAACGTGGGCATAGTGACGTAAAAGGGTAGAATACTCAACGTGTGCAGTATTAATAGTAATACCTCTTTCCTTTTCTTCGGGAGCACCATCAATATCATCGTAATTTTTTTTCTCCGCTAAACCTTTTTTTGACAAAACATCGGTAATAGCGGCAGTTAATGTTGTTTTACCATGATCCACATGACCGATAGTACCAACGTTTAAGTGGGGTTTATCCCTTTTGAATGATTCTTTTGCCATTTTTGTTTTTTTAATTTTTGTTTTGAATATCGGTTAATATTTAAAGTCACTAAACCACTGACTAATTATTTGGAGCTGTTGATGAGAATTGAACTCACGACCTCTTCCTTACCAAGGAAGTGCTCTACCCCTGAGCTACAACAGCTTGAATTAAAACATCCGCCGTTGCAGGCAGGAATTTAAAAAAGAGCGGAAGACCGGGCTCGAACCGGCCACCTGAAGCTTGGAAGGCTACCGCTCTACCAAATGAGCTACTTCCGCTAATTTAATTTCTATTTAGCTTTTTATAATAATCTGCTAATATAGACACTTCAAAAATTTAAAGAACTTATTATTTTCAAATTAAGCGATTAAGCTCTTTTGAAATTTACAGTGGGCAGTGGTGGATTCGAACCACCGAAGTCGTAGACAGCGGATTTACAGTCCGCCCCATTTGGCCGCTCTGGAAACTGCCCCTTAATATTTGCATAGATTTTGAACTTTAAATAGAGAGAAAAAATCTATCATATCTAACTCTAAACCCGTCAACTAATGCGTTGAGCCGAAGACTGGAGTCGAACCAGCGACCTACTGATTACAAATCAGTTGCTCTACCAACTGAGCTACTTCGGCTAATTATTAAAGAACTTTTTTATAGTGATTAAACTGATTCAAGTACTGCTTCAGTTTTTTTCGGATGGCAAAGGTAGGTGAAAATGTTTATTACCAAAATTTTGAAAAAGATTTTTTTAAACAATAATCTTCGTAATGTTAATAAGCTATCAATCAAAAAAAATCCCCCGGGTTTCGGGGGATACTATTTTACGCTGCAAGTCTTTCTTTCTTTCGTTTTATTTGCATAATTATTGAATCTAAAGCAACATCAAAACTTTCCTCAAAAGACTTGGAGGAATGCTTTACAAAGATGTCGCATTTGGGAATGTGTACTTTTATTTCGGCTACTTTGTCTTTAATGTTATGTACAACATTATCTAATTTTAAAAACACATCCACCTTTGTTATTCGGTCGTGATACTGGAAAATTTTTGATACTTTTTTTTCTACATAGGATACCAATTTAGAATCTGCGTCAAAATGCACAGTCTGAATGTTTACGTTCATAGCAATCTAATTTTAAAGTTTGTGAACAATTATGATAAAATTTCAGGTAAACATACTAAGTCATAGGCTAATTAATTTTTAAGTTTTAAACTAAAATTGAACTTTCAAGTTAGGAATTAAGGGCAGGAATTCCAAATAAATATTTCGTATAAAACATACAAAAAAGGCTTTTTATTGTTCTGTTGAACTTATTATGCTTTGGGATGTGCTTTTTTATAAACATCTTTCAATTTCTCAATCGTATTATGGGTATATATCTGGGTGGCAGCAAGGCTGCTATGGCCCAAAAGCTCTTTTACAGCATTAATTTCTGCACCATTATTCATTAGATGGGTTGCAAAAGAATGACGGAGCACATGAGGGCTTTTTTTATCAATGGTGGTAACTAAAGAAAGGTATTTGTTTACAATATTATAAACCATCCTGGCATATAACTTTTTCCCCTTGGAATTGATAAATAAATTTATCGAATCAAACGATTCAAAATTAATTCGCTTATTTTTTATGTACAGTAAAATTTTATCCATTAATAGGTGGTTTAATGGAACTATCCGTTCTTTATTTCCTTTACCCAATATCTTTATAAAACAGTTACCTGCATCAATTTGAGACTCTTTTAGGTTAACCAATTCTGCCTGACGCATGCCAGTAGCGTAAAATAATTTTAAAATCAATTCCTGCGTTTGACCGTCCCAGGTATCAGGAAATTCTACCAGGCTAAACAGTGTTTGTATGTCTTTTTCCTCAACGTATTGCGGCAGTCTTTTTTTAATTTTTGGAGATATTATTGTTAGCATTGGGCTGGTAGCAATATGCCCCTGCTTTATCTGGTATTTATAAAATGATTTTAAACAGGAAATCTTTCGATTGATGGACTTTGATTCCATTCCACTATTTTTCAAATCAGCTAACCAACTTCTTATAATTGAACCTGTAACCTGATTTAATGAGATATCACCGAATTGCAGATGTAAGAAATTGAAGAAAGACTGAAGATCATTTTCATAAGATAAGATCGTGTGGCGGGAATATCTTTTCTGAAATGTAAGAAAATCAAGAAAGGGACGATAGATGGATGTGTATAGAGCGGGCATAAAAAACTGGTAAAAGGTTTTAAAACACCCGTTACCAGTTCAAGTTATTTAGTTAAATAATATTTTACAAATCTAATTTTCCGCTTGCCATTCCTTGCTTATACACCGCCTTTAAAACCTGCGTACGACGCCTGATTGATGGCTTCATAAATGACTGCCTTTCTCTTAGTTGCAAAAGCGTTTTGCTTTTTTCGAATTTTTTCTTGTACTTCTTTAAAGCTTTGTCGATGTTTTCGCAATCTTTTGAATCAATGATTAACATATTATATACCTCCTTTAATAGATTTTTAAGAACCGCAAAGATAACGGAATAAACCAAACTTCAAAATTCAAATAATATATTTTTTAAAATCATGAATTTTTATCCCTTAAGAATCCCGTTCAATAAAGAATGATGCCAATTCGGTGAGACATGACTTTCTTTTTTCGGTTACTGCTATATCCTGCAAATGCTGCAAGGCTGTCTGCAGATATCTTTCTTTTAGTTCTTTAGCCCAGCTATCAACATTACACTTTTTAAAAATGGCCAACACTTTTTCTACTTTGTCGGCGGGGTTATCGATCATCAATTGGAGCAAATTTGATTTTGTATTTTCATCAGCTGCCTCCAGCGCATGTATCATCAGGAAAGTCTTTTTATTTGCAATAATATCGCCACCTACCTGCTTACCAAATTTCTCTGGGTTGCCAAATGCATCCAGGTAGTCATCCTGCACCTGAAAGGCTATTCCGAGGTTTTTTCCAAACTCATAAATATGCTGCTGGTTTCGTTCGCCTGTACCCCCGAGGATAGCTCCAATTTGAAGGCTGGCAGCTAATAAAACGGAGGTTTTAAGGGTTATCATGTGCAGGTATTCATCCATACTCACCGTTTCCCGTTTTTCAAAATCCATATCCAGTTGCTGGCCTTCGCACACCGCCTTAGCCGTATTATTAAAGAGATGTAATACTTTTTGTAAATGACCTACTTTCATTTTATTCAGGTAATCGTATGCCATCACAAACATTACATCGCCGGCAAGTAGTGCGGTAGATTCACCATATTTTGCATGTACAGTTGGCATACCACGACGCACAGGAGCTTTGTCCATTATATCGTCATGTATCAAGCTGAAATTATGAAAAAGTTCTATTCCTGCTGCCGCAAAATAAGCATCTTCCTGTATCTCATCAAAGAGCTCATTTCCCATTAATACACATACTGGTCTTACTCTTTTACCACCTAATTGTAAAATATACTGGGCAGGGTCATACAAGGTTGGCGTGTGTTCGGGGAAATGGCGGGTATTAAACTTTTCGTCAAATATTTTCGACAATTCTATGAAAGAATGCATGGGTATTATAACTTTTATTTCTATTAAAATCTCACTTTGTAATAGAAGGGTTTAAGGCAACCAATGGTAATCTAACTGGCGTTTATCTAGATTAGCTGCAGCTACCTGTATTTTTACTCTATCGCCCATACGGAATTTTTTACCTGTGCGCACGCCTATTAATGCATAATCACTTTCATCTAAACGGAATTCATCATAATCGCTCAAATCTCTGATGGTAACCATTCCCTCGCATTTATGCAAAACCGTTTCTACAAAAAAACCAAAACTTGCCACACCACTGATAATGCCATCAAAATCTTCTCCCAGGTAATTTTGCATAAATTCTACCTGTTTATATTTATTGCCTGCTCTCTCTGTCTCCATGGCTTTGCGTTCCCTATCGCTGCAATGCTTGCATTTTTCCTCCATCTTTTTATCAACCTTGATATTTTTATCCAGGCATTCCTGCAACACACGATGTACCATTACATCCGGGTAACGCCTGATGGGAGAAGTAAAGTGGCAATAGTGTTCAAAGCCTAACCCATAGTGGCCGATATTCTTTGAGGTATAAATTGCTTTTGCCATTGTTCGGATGCCAAGTTGTTCCAGCACATGCTGTTCCGGTTTGCCATTTACTTCTTTCAATAAATTATTAAATGATTTTGCAACAGCCGCATCATCCTTCATATCAAACGTGTAACCAAATTTTTTTGCAAAAGCAACAAATGGCTTTAGTTTCTCCTCATCCGGATTTGCGTGAATCCGATAGGGAAAAGGCAGTGGCTCTTTATCAATTTTTATTTTTGAAACATACTCGGCAATGGTGCGGTTGGCCAACAGCATAAACTCTTCAATCAGCTGATGAGATTCTTTACTTTCCTTTATTACAATACCGATGGGTTTACCGGTTTCATCTAATGTAAAACGCACTTCCTGCGAAGAAAAATTGATGGCACCGTTATCAAATCGCTGCCTGCGAAATTGTTGTGCAAGTTCGTTTAATAACAATATTGCATTGGAATGCATCCCTTCTTTAGAATCTATTATTGTTTGAACATCTTCGTAAGAAAAACGATGATCGCTGTGTATTACTGTGCGGCCAATCCAATGGTGCTTGATTTCGCCCCGGTTGGTAATTTGAAAAATTACAGAGAAGGTATATTTATCTTCATTTGGACGTAAGGAGCACAATTCGTTGCTTATTCTTTCTGGCAGCATTGGGTTTACCCTGTCTGGCAGATACACACTGGTTGCTCTTTCATACGCTGCCTTATCGAGTATACTGTTGGGTTGTACAAAATGACTTACGTCTGCTATATGCACTCCAATTTCGTAATAGCCATTATCAAGGTTTCGTATGGAAATGGCATCATCAAAATCTTTTGCATCCACCGGGTCAATCGTAAAGGTTAGTATGTCCCTGCAATCTTTTCTCTTTCTCAATTCTTCTCTTGAAATAGCTTCTGATAATTTCATTGCTTCCTGCAATACCACTTCATCAAAAACAAGTGGAAAGCCATTATCAATGAGTAATTCTTTCATGGCCATATCATTAAGATCTGTAGCTTGTAGAATACTCACTACTTCGCCTTCTGGCTTTTTTTCACCCTTATCCCATTTTACCATTTTTACCACTACCCTATCTCCATCAATTGCTCCGTTTAATTTGTTGATCGGAACATAAAAATCCGGAACCGGTTTATCTGTTGCTGGGATAAAAAAAGCGATGTCTTTTTTTAGTTGAAGATTGCCAACAAAAGTATTTTGTTTTCTTTCTACAACATCTGTAATCTTACCCTCTGTGCGCCTTCCACGGCCACTATCTTTGTTAACTTGTACTTTTACAATATCACCATGAAAAGCCCTATTGATATCATTAGGCTTAACCACAATATCCTTTTCCATTCCCTCTACAATTACATAGCCCATGCCTCCACGGGCAATATCTAATCTTCCCTTTACTGATGACGTGTGTGATGATTTTTTTTCTGTTGATTTTTTCTCTTTGTGCATAATTATTTGTTTCCGTGAGGTAACAAAACCCCCAAACTATTTAGGCTGCAATGTACCAACAAAATGCTACATTGAGTAAAATCAATCGTTTTGCAGCCCTCATCCAACACTACAAAAAACGTAATTACCAAAGCTATCTGGATTCTTTCACTGGTAAGTTTATTTACCGATATAGCCAGCGAAATGTTATACCCGGTTATGCCTGTTTTTTTACAAAAGATTGGTTTTTCAATAGTATTAATTGGCATTTTAGAAGGTATGGCAGAAGCTGTTGCTGGCCTTAGCAAAATTCATTTTGGTCAACGAAGCGATCAGGCTGGCAAACGACTTCCATTTGTACAAATGGGATACACCCTAAGCGCAATAAGCAAACCTATGATGGGCATTTTTATTTTTCCTGCATGGATTTTTTTTGCAAGAACGTTAGACAGGATTGGTAAAGGCATACGCACCGGCGCAAGAGATGCCCTTTTGAGTGATGAAGCCACCCATGCAACCAAGGGGCGTGTATTTGGTTTTCACAGAAGCCTGGATACCCTGGGCGCTGCGATTGGCCCGGCAGTTGCATTATTGTACCTGTATTATAATCCCGGCAATTACCGTACACTTTTTTTTATTGCATTTGTACCAGGTTTATTGGCAATAATTGCCAGTTTTTTAATAAAAGAAAAAAGCAAAAAAACTATTACCAAAACTTCTAACTCTTTTAATTTTTCTGTTTTTACCCGCTATTGGACTGCAAGTTCTGCTACTTACAAAAAACTGGTTACTGGTTTGCTATTCTTTGCCTTGTTTAACAGCACCGATGTTTTTTTATTATTGCAAATGAAAGCAAATGGGCTAAACGACACTGCTGTGATTGGAGTTTATATATTTTACAATCTTGTTTACGCATTGCTCGCTTACCCTATTGGCATGCTTGCAGACAGGTTTGGACTAAAAAAAACATTCCTTTGTGGCCTGATACTTTTTACGGTTGTTTATACATGTTTTGCATTTAAACAGCCTATTACTTTTTACTTTTTACTTATTACTTTCTATGGAATTTATGCAGCAGCTACAGAAGGAATAGCAAAAGCATGGATCAGCAATGTGGTTGATAAGAGTGAAACGGCCTCTGCAATTGGCACCTATGCCGGATTTCAAAGCATAGCTGCATTAATTGCCAGTAGTGTGGGTGGAATGCTGTGGTATTATTTTGGATTTAAGGTTACATTTTTAGTGACTGCCGCAGCCACCTTGATGGCAGTGTTTTATTTAGGAAGCATACGTATTAAAAAGGCAAGTTCAAACTTATAAAAATTCAATTAAATTTGAATTTTAGAAAAAAAGTAAAAGGAGATTGAACCCGATTATTTGCGCTACTATTTTAAAAGTGCTTTCATGAAAAACGATTGCTAGAAAAATGGTTTACCCTTTTAACATTTACAATCAGCTTATTTTAAACAGTTGTCAATTTTCTATAAGTCTTTGATATATTTTTAAATTCTAAAAAGGATAGTATTTATTAATCCTGCATTATAAAAAATGGAAAAAATAATTTATTTCTGGGATCACATTACCACCGGCCAACGGGTGCTGACAATAATAGCTCCATTAATATTTTTTTGGTTACTGGAATACATTATTCCACTTTTTTATTTTGATAAAAAATATAAAAAAATCAGGCATACAGGTGTGAACCTGGTTTTTCTGTCAACCACACTTATTTTAAACCTGATACTGGGTGTTGCCACAGTTGCTGTTGCCAGCTGGACAACCAACCACCAGATTGGGGTACTTAACTGGATAGCGATGCCTATTTGGCTGCAGGTTTTTGTAGTGCTGTTTGTAATGGACTTATTTGCACAGTATATACCTCATTACCTGATGCACAAAGTGAAATTTCTTTGGAGATTTCATGTAGTGCACCATAGTGACACCCATGTTGACGTTAGCACCGGCACCCGCCACCATCCGGGCGAGTGGCTATTAAGAGAAAGTTTTACAATTGTTGGTATTATCATAATGGGGGTGCCGGTTGGTTTATATTTCATGCACAGGAGTTTCCAGGCATTGTTTACTTATTTCAATCATGCTAATATCAGCTTACCCAAATGGTTAGACAGAACAATCGGTTTAGTTTTTGTATCGCCTGATATGCACAAGTTTCATCACCACCATAAACGCCCCTGGACGGACATGAATTTCGCCAACAGTTTCTCAATTTGGGACAGGTTATTTGGCACATTGGTTTATGATGA
>JANPNY010000676.1:0-2290 GCA_031427745.1 Chitinophagaceae bacterium
GAAACGCTTACGCATTTTTAGCATCGCAGGCATATTTTTTTAGAGCTAAGTGTAAGCTGGTCATACCTTCTGCCGTTGGACAAAACACACACCGGCGGCTCACGGGGGTAGTTAGGTTATTTGGGGGATTGGAGGAAGACCAGCAAGGGTAAAAATCACTTTGCCCGCTGCACGGAAAGCTGCCTGGGAAACTTTTAATTTATGGAGTGGGAGAAATCTAATGGGAGACTCTGAGTGGAAATAATCATCAGTATTGTTTGCTAAATAGAAAATCTTTGCTAAATATTTTTAATCATTTTTTCTTTTTTAAATAGAACTTCATAAACTCTGACAATAAAAATATAATAGTTGAAACTACTCCTAATATGTATATAAATCTGAACGAATAATAAATATAATTTTCAAAAAAAATCAATAAAATAGATATTAATAGACATAAAAAAGCGGAATAATTTGAAGTTTTATTCCACACATTTGGATTTTTGCATCTCTCCTTACTTTTTGCCTTGTTTAAATTGTGATTCATTACTTTCTTTTTTGCCTTTGTTGATTTATTGTACTTGTGATCTTTTATTCAATTCCGAGTCTCTCCTAAATCTAGAAGTTCCAAGCCGAGTCTATACGATTAGCCATGAAGCAAAGCCCTGGGACTCCGCCCTATCCAGAAAAACTATTCAAATCTAATTCATCCGTTGCCCGAAAATTCAATACTAGGTAAATACCTTTCTCAGCACAAGTATAAAACTTAGCAGAGCTATGTTTATTTTGCGGGAGGAATTGTATGGGAGACTCCGAACGGAAGTAAAACGTCAGTTCATCTTGAATAATACCGCTCGCCTGCACTCCTAAAAACTTTCTTTGCAAATACCTTATTCTTTTAGTGTAATTTGAATTTGCAAATAAAAACGGTTGTTAATCCTAAAACTTTTTACAATGAAATTATGCTTTTGTTTAGTATCGCTGTTGTTACTTAGTACCTCTGCTTATTGCCAGCGACATGCTGATAAAGAAGGATGGAAAACCTTGTTTAATGGCAAGGATATTAAAGACTGGGTTCCCAAAATAAATCACCACGAAGTGGGAGAAAATTATGGCAATACTTTTAGAGTAGAGGATGGTATTATAAAAGTACGGTACGATCAATATGACGTATTTAATGAACAGTTTGGGCACCTGTATTACAAGCAACCCTTCTCTTATTATCACCTTGTATTTGAATATCGTATTGTGGGGGAATGGAGAAAAGATGCTCCCGAATACACGATAAAAAACAGTGGTGTTATGTTTCATTCGCAAGACCCTAAAACAATGCCCCGTGAACAAAACTGGCCGATCTCCATTGAGTTTCAGTTACTCGCTGGTTTGGGTGACGGCGTGGCAAGACCAACCGGTAATATGTGCTCACCGGGCACTGATGTTGTATTCGAGGGTAAAATAGATTCCCGGCATTGTATTCCTTCCAGCTCTAAAACATACGAAGGTGACCAATGGGTAAAAGGCGAGATAATTGTTTTGGGCGATTCTTTAATTACGCATATCATTAACGGCGATACTGTTTTGCAATATTCCAAGCCACAGATTGGTGGTGGCGTAGTGGCTAATTACGACCCTGCCATAAAGCAGGATGGCAAACCGTTAAAGGAAGGATTTATTGCTTTGCAAAGTGAAGGTCAGCCGGTTGATTTTAGGAATATAAAAATCCTTAACCTGAAACCGAAATCAAAAAAATAAATTTACCGGTTACTTTTTAAAATGGCTTTATTGAATGCTGCAAAAAAATATTCCTGTTAAAATAAAATCAATGAAAAATTCTAGCCGCAGGCAATTTATTCAGTCCTCCGCCGTGGTATTGGCAACGGCAATTACCGGTTCGTCATTCAATATAAAAAAGCAACGCCCGCTGCTGTCGTTTTCAACCCTTGGCTGCCCCGATTGGGACCTTGACCAGGTACTCTCCTTTGCGGTGCAATATGGTTATAAGGGCATTGAATTTCGTGGATTGAAACGGCAACTGGATATTTTAAAATGCCCGGAATTCAGCAGTGCTTCCAATACAGCGGCCACATTGCAAAAAATGCAATCGGCCGGATTGCAGGTTGTTAACCTCGGCTCATCGGCTACGCTACATTTTGCCGAAGGTGCCGAAAGACAAAAAAACCTGGACGATGGAAAAAAATATATCGACCTGGCGCAGCAACTACAATGCCCGTTTATACGGGTATTTCCCAATAATTTCCCCAAAGACCAGGATAAAAAAGCTACGATCGACCTTATTATAAAGGGATTACTG
>JANPNY010000677.1:0-1549 GCA_031427745.1 Chitinophagaceae bacterium
TAAGATAATTTTAAAAAAATCAAACAATTTTTTGTTTCTTTACGGGCAGCTAAAACTGCTTTCTTTTCTTTATTAAAAGATTCAACAGTAAGCGACAGTATGATAAACGCATACAGTCAGCGGATCAGTGAAAGACAATCAACCATTGATAAACTCACTTTTGCCCACTTTAAAAGAATAAGAAACTTATTTACCGCAGAACAGCAGCCTAAGTTTGATGAGTTTGTTCAGAAAATGATGCAGCGGGGAAGAAGGGATTCAACAGGAAAAGGGAAATAAATTTTACTTTTTTCAGATGTTTCTTTTTAATACGGCTCTCTGATAGAAATTGTCTCCATTACATTGATTAACAGCAGGACCACCTTATCCGCCTGCATCGCATAACCTATTACACTGATCATCTTCTATTGCTGTAGAAAGAAGTACCTGAAATTCTTAAAGGGTCTAAGGTAAATGCATATTCCAGCCTGGTTTGAAAAAAGTATTCGTCAATACTTACAACCTGCCAATTCGGATCGGTTTTATTTGTTTTTATTTCATTGCGGATACAAGCCGGAGTGTTGGTGGCAATATTGTCTTTATGACAGGGTATCAGACCTGACAACAGGCACAATAAAAAAAGATACAGTTATTTCATTTCATATTTTAAATATGACAAGTGAAAGGAGAGATTTGTTGTATCAGGTATAAATCCTCTCCACAGAATCCCTGTATTTTTCTATTACTACTTTTCGTTTCAATGACATTTTAGGAGTAAGTTCACCGGTGTCCACACTCCATTCGTTGGGAAGCAGTTCAAACTTTTTTACCTGCTCCACATGGTTGAAATATTTATTAAAACTTTCTACCAGGTCTTTAAACATATCATTTACTTTCGGGTTGAGGATAAGCTGGTCGTTGTGGTCGTCAGTAATATCATTTTTTCTACACCAGGCCCTCAGGTTGGGAAAAGAAGGAACAATTAAAGCACTTACAAATTTTCTTTCGGCACCTACCAGCATCACCTGCTCAATAAACGGTGATTCTTTTAGTTTGTTTTCAATTGGTAATGGCGCAACATACTTACCTCCGCTTGTTTTAAAAAGTTCTTTTTTTCGATCAGTAATTTTCAGGAAATTATTTTCATTTAATACACCAATGTCGCCGGTGTGAAACCAACCATCTATTATATCAAGTGCTGTCAGGTCGGGTCGTTTGTAATAACCCATCATTACATTCGGGCCTTTGCAAAGTATTTCGCCGTCTTCCGCAATTTTAGCTTCCACACCATCGATTAACGGACCTACCGTTCCAAAAGCCCTGCCACTTTCTTCGTAGCGGTTTACGGAAATCACCGGGGATGTTTCTGTCAAACCATAACCTTCCATTATAGGAATACGGGCAGCAGTAAATATCCTGATAAGACGAATCTGGCAGGCTGCGCCTCCTGTTACAATACATTTTATATTATTACCTAGCCCCTTCTCTCCATTTACTGAAAATAATTTTGTTGGCTATTCCCAATTTAAATGAATACAAAAAACCCTGGTCTTTATTTATTTCAAATTTT
>JANPNY010000678.1:0-4934 GCA_031427745.1 Chitinophagaceae bacterium
CCCACGAATTGAAATTAAAAAAATCCCTGCTGTTTTACTTGGAAAATGTGAGTTTGGAAAAGAAGATTATTGCACAGACAATAGCATTATTAATATGCCAGCCGACCCCGACAAGCCTGCTTTTACTCCTTCTTATGTGAAATCTGAAGTAAAACCAAGTCCTGCAAAAATCAGCAAATCACAATCAACACAAACAAACTTATTATTTTAGATATGACACAGGAAACAAGTATTAAACTTTTTGAATCGAAAAAAGTGCGCACCCATTGGGACGAAAAGCTTGAAAAATGCTATTTTTCAGTAATTGATGTAGTAGAGATATTAACCGATAGTGTTAATCCAAGAGATTATTGGTTTAAAATGAAGTTACGGGTTAAAACAGAAGATGGTCTTGAACTGTCGACAATTTGTCGACAGTTGAAATTAGAAGCAACAGATGGTAAAATGCGTGAAACGGATGTAGCAGATACAGAGACCTTACTGCGACTTATCCAATCCATCCCATCGCTCCCCCCAAATAACAAAGGGCACAAAGATCTAAAATCATTTGTGCCCTTCGTAATTTTTAAACAAAAATTTAATCCAGCGCCTTATAGTCTTTAAACAATTTCATCGGCGTAGCGGCTGCCTGTTGCTGGTAGGCTTGCCATTTACCAGTAAAGAAAGCATTGGTTTTTTTAGTGGCTTCGGTAACGAGGGTTTCTGCCATTTCTATTAGGCCAAATTCCTGTGCGTCTGGTACCTTATCTTTCCCGAGTACTTCGTTTCTAGCTTCTTGTAATCTATTGCTGGCCGTAACCTGGTAAACCCTTCCGTAGCCTTGTTTTTCCAGTGGTTTGCCCATAATAAGATTGCGGATATTTTTGATTGAGTCCGTCATTGCCTTGCCTGTTTTTCGCAAGCTGTCTGCTTCCGGTGTTTCAATGTTTTTAAGACTGGCTTCTACCTTGGCAATGGTTTCATCTGCTTCTGTTAAGCGGTCTGTTATTTCAACCAGTTTGTCGTTGCTTTTATCCAGTCTTTTAATGGCGGCCATCTTTGCATCATACACTTCTTTATTGGGCACCGCTGCAGGGTCGGGCTTTACTACAATCAGGGCAGAGTCGGTTCCTTTGCCCAGGCTTACTACTATTTTGTAAACGCCGGGATATACCTGCAAACCACCTGGTTCATCTTCTTCTTTTTTGGGTTTTATGGAACCGGGTTTTCTGCCGCCCTTCCTATCAAAGTTCCAGTAGTAACGGTTAAAGCCACTATCTGCCTTAACTTTTATGGTCCGGATCAATTCATTGGCATTGGTATAAATCTTTACAAAAGCTGAGTCTAACTTATCGACTTTCACTTTTGATGTATCAGTAATTTTTGCAACTATGGCTTTTTTATTTTTTACAGAATCTACCTTTATTGCCGGCTGTTTATTTACATAAAATGAATAGGCCGCACCCGTTTTTCTGTTCTCGCCTTCATACACACCCCATGAGCTGTAATCGTAGCCAGCAACTTTTCTTTTGTTTACCTGGTAAGCAACAGGGGGTTCAAACACGGTTAAAAAATTGGATGGTAATACTATCGAATTGCTTGCAGCAGCTTTACGCAAAGGCCGGATATCATCCAGCACATACATTGCCCTGCCAAATGTAGCGATACACAAATCAGCCTCTCTTTCCTGTATGGCTAAATCGTAGGTAGATACAGGGGGATAGCCATGCTTCCATTGCTGAAAACTGCCACCATTGTCAAAGCTTATCCAAAGGCCCTGCTCTGTTCCCACAAATACTAAATTAGGTTCAACAGGGTCTTGAATCATACAAAGTGCATAGCCTTTTACTTTGTTTTCGTCAATCATTCGCTCCCATGTTTCACCAAAGTTTTTTGTGCGGAATATGTAGGGTTTAAAATCGCCTCTTCTGTAATCGTTGCATACAACAAAGGCCTCGCCTGCATTGTAGCGGCTGGCCCTGATTTGTGGCACCCAGGCGCCCACCGGCATACCGGGAATTTTTCCCCTGAAATTGGTCCATGTTTTACCACCGTCTTTGGTTAATTGTACATTGCCATCATCCGTGCCAACCCACAGCACATTATTGTCTTTGGCAGACGGTTCCACACAAATGATGGTGTTGAAATTTTCTGCGCCGGTAATGTCGAGTGAGAGTCCGCCATTTTCATCCTGCTTTTGTTGGGTTGTATCATTCGTGGTTAAGTCAGGAGAAATAATTTCCCAGTTCATTCCTTTATTGGTGCTTTTATGTACAAACTGGCTGCAATAATAAATGGTGTTGGGTTGATGGGGAGCCTGTGCAAAAGCTGCGTTCCAGTTATACCGGAGTTTTGTATTTAAACTGGTAACAGGTGGTTGCATTTCCATACTCTCACCGGTAACTACATTGTACTTGCCCAGGTTTCCACCCTGGCTCATGGCATAAACCCAGTTGGGGTTTTCAGGATCAGGAGACACATCAAAGCCATCGCCGCCCCACAGCGTTTGCCAAAAATAATTTCTGATGCCTGCATCTACCCAGGTATAGCCAGGCCCACGCCAGCTACCGTTATCCTGCATGCCGCCCATTACATGATACGGCAATTCATTATCTACGGCGATATGATAAAACTGGCCAACCGGTAGCTGTTCATCAAACTTCCAGGTTCTGCCTCTGTCACGGCTAATGCCGATGCCGCCATCATTTCCGTCGATGATAAAATTAGGATCGGCAGGATTAATCCAGAATGCATGATGATCGGGATGAATGCCGCTGTATGGAATAATTACTTTAAAAGTTTTTCCGGCATCCTCACTCATGGAGATCATCTGGTAAATATTGTACAACCTGTTTTCGTTTTTGGGATCAACCCTTATATCCTGGAAATAAAATGGCCGGTTATTAACATCGGCTGCGTTACTGTTTACCAGCTCCCATTTAAAACCGCCATCATCTGTTTTGTACAAACCATTTTTTGTTGATTCAAGCATTGCATAAATCCGGCGGGGATCGCTGGGTGCAATGGCAATTCCAATACGGCCATAATCACCCTCGGGCAATCCTTCTTCTTTGCCTAATTTCTTCCAGTTTTTTCCGCCATCATACGTTATATAAAGACCACTGCCCGGGCCACCACTTTTAAAGTTATAAGGTGTACGACGGTGCTGCCACATATTGGCTAATAATTTATTGGGGTTAGATGGGTCCATCACAAGATCGGCGCAACCGCTGGTATCGTTGGTATGTAATATCTGGCTCCAGGTATCACCGCCATCGGTGGTTTTGTAAACGCCTCTTTCGGGATGTTCGCTGTAAGGATTGCCTATTGCAGCTGCATAAATAATGTTTGCATTTGTAGGGTCGATGATGATGCGGTGGATATTTCTTGTTTTCTCCAGTCCCATTATTTTCCAGGTTTTTCCGGCATCCAAACTTTTGTAAATTCCACCACCGATATTGAGTGAGTTTCTTGGATTCCCTTCGCCGGTGCCTACCCACAAAACAGATGGATTGCTTTGCTGAATGGTAACCGAACCAATATTTAAAATAGGTTGATCGTCAAAAATAGGGAGCCAGGTATTGCCGGCATTTTCTGTTTTCCAAACGCCTCCGGAGGCTGTGCCAAGATAAATAATATCCGGGTTGGCTACCAGTGCATCGATACTGGTAACACGACCGCTCATACCTGCGGGGCCAATACTCCGGGGTTTTAAATTTTTAAACTGATCGAGTTGTATTTTTTGTGCGGTAGAAAAAAGGCAAAGGGTACTAAAAACAACGAAGAGGGTTTCTCTCATGGAAATTTATTTTTGTGCCACTAAAATTGAGTAAAAAGAGTGAGCCTGCAAAAACAAAAGTACTAACGGAAATTTAAGCCCTGTTTTTCTTTGTTAAATTTTTCAGCAGCGTCCTTGGCTTTTGTAAAATCCAGTATCACTGAGTTTATGCAATAGCGAAGACCGGTGGGTGGTGGGCCATCTTCAAACACATGTCCCAGATGAGCTTTGCAACGGCCACACATTACCTCTGTGCGTTCCATGCCATATTTATTATCGGGGGCATAAATTATACTGCCTTTGGTGATTGGCTCAAAAAAACTTGGCCAGCCACAGCTGCTTTCAAACTTACCATTACTGGCAAACAGCGGATTACCACAAGCTGCACAGTAGTAGGTACCCACTTCTTTGTGCGCATTATACTTGCCGGTGAAGGGCCTTTCAGTGCCTTTTTCACGAGCTATTTCATACACATCAGCAGGTAACAATTTCTTCCATTCTGCATCTGCTATGTTCACTTTGGTGGTATCTGTTAAGGAGAAAACCGGGTTGTTTTTTGATGATTCCATTGTTTTATCTTTTGATTGGCTATTGATGCCGGTGCATTTAATCAACAGTATTGATGTAAAAATTAGTATGATTTCTTTTGTTGTCATTAATTAAAATTTAATGTTTGCTGCTTGTACATATTCAACTACGAAGTAATTTCCCCGAAGGTTTTTCAATCGTTTCTTTAAAATGTTAATGGATATTTAAAGTCTAGCATTTATATTTGTCACTTTACAACTACAACGGATATCAATCAAATATGTTCAATCTAATACTTTTTGGCCCTCCGGGCAGCGGTAAAGGTACACAAAGTGAAAAGCTGATAGCAAAATATGGCTTAAAACATCTTAGCACAGGTGATTTGTTGCGGTCGGAAATAGCACAACAGACAGCACTTGGGATGGAAGCCAAAAAATTAATGGATAAAGGTCAGTTGGTGCCGGATGAAGTTGTAATAGGAATGATAAGTTCTTCTTTAGATGCAAACCCATTGGCAAGAGGCTTTTTGTTTGATGGGTTTCCCCGGACCGCAGCGCAGGCCGAGGCATTGGATAAATTATTGGACCTTAAAAAAACGTCCATAAACGTAATGCTTGCGTTAGAAGTAAGCGAAGAAGAACTGGTAAAG
>JANPNY010000679.1:0-2601 GCA_031427745.1 Chitinophagaceae bacterium
GAAAAAACGGTAACCAAAAGTGAAGGTAATCATGTATATACCATTGATGATACGCCGGTATTAGACCTGGTGATAAAATATGGTGGACTAAAAAATGTAACTCCGGAAAATTTTGTAATGGAACATTCCATTACGTTGCCATTGCAAGTACAGCGGCAAACTGGAGATCCCGTAATACGGGCGGGATTGGTAATAGACTGGACGGATCGCTCCTATTATTGTGGTGGTGCTGTGCCACAGGGATCTAAAATCCGTTTTTTCAATAGCACCCGCTTTTGATGTAATAGAAAATGTAATTGAAGGATTCGAAAAACTTATACTTACTGAATTGCCGGAAGCAGATGCATTGTTGCTCTTTAGCTGTGGAGGCAGGTTGATTTCGCTTGGGCCGTTGATTGGAGAAGAGATAGAAGGGATACAAAAAGTTTGGGATGTACCCATTGCAGGCATGTTCAGCACGGCAGAACTGGCTCGTGCTACAAACGGCAAGTTAGAAATGCATGGCTTAACAGCTTGCTGTGTGGTATTAAAAGAAAAATTATAAAATAGCATTTTATAAAATATTGTATTTAACTCCGCTTCAAATGAATAAGCATCTTCAATTAATCGTAGATTTTATAGCACAATCAACCCATCTCAGCGAAGCGGATAAATCCGATTTGTTACAGGCTGCAAAAGCTGCTGAAAAAGAATTGGCAATAACTGCTTTTAAACTGGAGCGAACAGAAAAAGTAAAACACACCACAGGTATTCTTTTAGAAGAAACCATACAAGAACTGGAGCAAAAAAGAAAAGCAGTTGAAATACAAAACCGTGAGTTAGAAATAGAATCTGCTTTGGAAAGAGTGAGAAGCCGTTCGATGGGCATGCAAAAAAGTGATGAGCTGAAAGAAGTGATAAATATTGTTTATCATCAACTCACTCATTTAAAAATTAACCTGGACCACGCAGGTTTTGTAGTTGACTATACACCGTTTGGCGACTGGCATTTTTGGATAGCTGATGAGCAAGTCATTCCTTCTAAAATAACGCATCCATATTTTGAGTCTGTTTGGGCAAATCAATTTAACGAAGCAAAAGAAAAAGCTGTAGGCTACTTTGCCACCCATTTAAATTTTGAAGAAAAGAACAAATTTTACAATGAGCTTTTATCATTTGTTCCCGGGCTACCGGAAGCTGTAAAAGATTTTTATTTAGGCTGCCCCGCTCTTGCAGCGTCCACTGTATTGTTAGATAATGTGGGTTTGTACATTGAAAACTTTTCGGGCATTCCTTATTCAGATGAAGAGAATAATACGTTGATGCGTTTTGGAAAAGTTTTCCAGCAAACCTATACCCGCTTTCTCGATTTGCAAAAAGCCGAAGCACAGGCAAGGGAAGCACAGATTGAAGCCGCCCTTGAACGTACCCGTACGCAAAGCATGATCATGCAACATTCTAAAGAGTTGGATGATACTTTACGTGTCTTTCATCAACAGGTACTATTATTGGATATCCCTTCAGCCTTTTCATTTTTATGGTTGCCCGATGAAGGCAAAAACCAGCATAAATTCTGGGCTGCCTGGGCACAAAATAATTCAACAGCATTCAGCAGTAAAGCCATCAATTATCCACTCGACAGAAATGAACCTGCCACGGCACAATGTCTTTTAGATTGGAAAAGTAATGAACATGTTTATAGCTATCATGTACCGCCTGCCGGCGTTGAAAATTACTTTGCTGTATGGAGTGAATTGATTGCCGGAGTGGAACAACTAAAACCCGAATATTTCTCCGATGGTTTGTATTATGTGGAAGCCTTTATGAAATATGGTTGCTTTGGCGTAATGGTTAAGCATGAATTAAAAGAAGAAGAAAAAAAAATATTGGCTCGTGTTGCTTTAGAATTTGAACGTACCTATACCCGCTTTCTCGATCTGCAAAAAGCAGAAGCACAGGCAAGAGAAGCACAAATAGAAACAGCATTGGAAAGGGTAAGAAGCAGAACCATGGCCATGCAGCAAAGTGGTGAACTTTCAGAAACAGCTTATGTGCTGTTTCAACAATTTAATCAATTGGGCGAAGCACCTGACCAGATTACTATTGGCAATATAAATGAAGAAGAACGTGTAATTGAATTGTGGTTAACCATGCAGGGTGCTCTAATGAACCGCTCTATCAAAGCTTCTATTGATGAACCTACCGTAATGCATAAAATCTATGCAGCTTGGAAAGAGCAACAAAAATCACTGGTGATAGACCTTACCGGGCAGGAACTGCAAGACTTTATTAGCTATCGGAATAAAATAAGCGAATCAAATAAGGTTCCGGTTGTTACAAATTATTCAGATGAAAGAAGGGTTATTAATGTTGCTTTTTTTTCAAAAGGCTTTATCACTTTTTCTACACCTGAACCAAAGCCAACAGAAACTATTCAATTATTAGAAAGATTCGCCAAAGTATTTGAACAAGCCTATACCCGTTTTCTTGATCTGCAAAAAGCAGAAGCACAGGCAAGAGAATCACAAATTCAACTGGCTTTGGAAAGAGTTCGTGCAAGAACAATGGCCATGCAAAGAAGTAATGAATTGGCTGATGTGGCTAAAGTATTATTTCAGCAGG
>JANPNY010000680.1:0-1894 GCA_031427745.1 Chitinophagaceae bacterium
ATTGAAGTAATAAGCTTCTGTAAAATTCTTTACTGCTAAAAATTCATGTGTGGGTACACAAAATTCATCAAAGAAAATAATGTCGCCTTTTTTTAAATAGGGTGCCAACGATGTTAATGTGTAAAGTGTAGAAGAATATAAATCAGCATCCATGTGTACCACAGTCAGCTTATTATTATCGAAAGTTTTTAGAAAGCCAGGTAGTGTTTGCTGAAAAAGCCCCTGATAAAAAAGGGTTCTTTTATCATCGGTTTTTAAAATCTCATTGCCATTGTTCATTTCTCCTTTTTTAAAGTGGCCCCAATCTTCCGGTAGCCCGCTAAAAGTGTCAAAACCATGAAAGCGGGAATCTGCGTTGGTATGATTTTGTAACCACCAGTAAAATGAAGCGCCATTTGCAACGCCGAATTCCAAGTAATTGATTGGGTTCTTTTTAATAAAATTATCCTGCAGGTATTGGTACAAACCCAATCTTTTTTCATATTTCCGATTAGCCGAAAAAAAATCATTGTAAGGCAGTTTTTTATTTTGATTGATCCATTTCGATTGCTTCGACAGGTAAGCAAGATTTAAGAGTAACCCACTAAACGGTTCTAATATTATATGAAGCTTCAGCAAAGAAAAAATTGCCTTTGTATTTTGGATGAAAAAATATTTAAAACGCATGATAGAAGTTTAGTTTAAAATTTAAAAGCGGGGCAAAAATATTAATAAATATCTTCACTATGAATGAAACTATAAATTGATAATCCCGCTGGTTATAATGACGATTCTTTTTGCTTTGAAAAATTTAGTTTATACCTGCTCACAATTATATTTTTACAACTAATCAAATAAACATTCAACATTAATCTTTATGAAAAATTTTTTATCCGGATTGATAATAACCTTTTCCATGTTTGTTCAAGTGAAGGCACAGAGTGTGGGTATTGGAACAAACACACCTGATTCTTCTGCACAATTGGAAGTGAAGAGCAATACCAAAGGGTTTTTACCCCCGAGAGTAGCTTTATCAAGTACAAATATTACATCCCCCATAGCAAATCCTGCCACCGGTTTATTAGTTTACAATACAGCATCGGCAGGGTCTTCGCCTCAAAATGTGCGTCCTGGATATTATTTTTGGGATGGAAGTAAATGGGCGGCATTAGAAAACAGGGCGAATGCTTATGGTGATATGCAATATTGGGACGGCAGCCGTTGGATAACTATTCCGTTAGGCTTAAATGGACAGGTATTAACCATTTGTAACGGGATACCTTTTGGGGTAGTGGTTCCTGTCAGACAACATTGACTCTTCAACCGGAGAATAACCCTTATGAACTTAATTACAACAGTTATAACCCTAATAATCCTGCAGCAAATGGGTCTCCACAAATGGCAATGCAGGCCTGGACAGCTTTTGGAAGCCCACTTAATTCCAGAGAGATCATTGAGTTTGATTACTCATCTATACCTCCCAGTGCTGTGGTAGACAGTGCTCAATTGTATTTATATGCTGCTGATAATCCTGTTGGTGGTAATAAAGTTGACGCTCATTATGGGACTAACAATGCCTGCTATATTCAAAGAATTACAACAACCTGGGGGCTGCCGTACCCTTTTAGCTGGAATAATCCACCTGCCGTAACATCTATGAGCCAAGCAATTATTCCTCAAAGTACTTCGTCTTTTCAAGACAATATCATAAATGTAACAGAATTGGTAAAAGATATGCTTACAAACGGTAATAACGGCTTCTTGATAAGATTACAGACGGAAGTAACCTATAACATTCGTCAGTATATATCAAGCTTGAATGCTAATACTGCCAAACGACCCAAGCTTATTATTTATTATCAATAAAGGATTAAAGGCGTTAATTATATGCCACATAATTTGTCAATCCATACTT
>JANPNY010000681.1:0-5257 GCA_031427745.1 Chitinophagaceae bacterium
ACTCTTTCATTGTTTACAATACTAGCATTTCCGTAAACTCGTTTAAGTTCATTGAAATTGTACACTTCTCCATTAAAGACGATGCAGTACCTGCCGTCTGCAGAAAACATCGGCTGGTTGGCCGCAGCAGATAAATCTAAAATGGAAAGCCGCCTGTGAGCAAGGCCAACGCAGTTATCATCCGAAAAATAAAATCCTTCTGAATCGGGGCCACGATGCTGTATCAATTGCGTCGCCAGCCTTAGCTGTGCTTCGGTAATGGTGTTGGTAAGAGAAATATAGCCTGCGATGCCGCACATATACCGGGGTTTGAGTAAAAACGAAAATAGGTAAATATTACTACGAAAGAGCTGGCTGTTCTATGGGTGAAAAAGCACTGCTATAAATTTTTTTCAATTGCTGCATGTGCTTATCGATTGTAAAGTTTTCTACCAGCCGTAGCTTTGCCGCATTACCCAATATTGCTCTTTGCTGCTGATCATTTATTAAAGCAAGTAGTTTTGTTATAAAATCTTCGCTGTCTTTTAAATTAAAATAAACCGCTGTACCCTCACACTGTTCCCTGAATGAAGCAATATCACTCAGCAGTAAAGGCATACCCAATGCCATGGCTTCCAGAACGCTTATTGAAAATCCTTCGTAGATAGATGACATTACAAAGAGATCGTATTTTTTTATTATTTCGGAAACGTTTTCTACCTGTCCTTTTAGTGTTACGTTCAATCCGTATTCATCAATCATCTTTTGCATGGGAACATCTAGCGGGCCCTTTCCATAAATATCAAGACTGATATTTTGCTGTTGTAGTTTTTTAAATACATTCAATAAAAAGAAATAATTTTTTGCCTCCTTTAAGTTGCCTACTGTAACCAACCGAAACGTTCCTGTACTGCCTTGTTTTTTATAATTGTTGCTATTGTTGAAAATGGCCGTATCAGCAAAAGTGTGCAGGATATATGCTTTATAGGGTTTTATTCCAAGTACATTGAAATAGGCCTGCAATGATACATTTGCTACAGATATAATGATGCTTTTTCTAAGTCTGTAAGTAATTTTTTCCAACAACCTCATGTACCACTTTTTGTATTCAATAGCGGAAGCAGCATAGGTATGGATGGTAGTAATAAGGGGGATTTTTTTGGGTGTACCCATCCTTGCAACTACGGTACTCCATAGTAAATGACTATGTACAATATGCACGTTATTTTTACTGATAAAACGTCTCAGTTTAATTGCGGCTAATGGTAATTGAAAACGTGAACGCAGGTACAGACAGTGTATAGGAATTGCATTCAATTCTTTTCCGAATTCATTTTCGGGATACAGGGTTACGATGATGTTGTTGTACTCCGGCAATTGCCGTATAACATTTGCAAGCATGGTTTCAGCGCCGCCCCGTGCCATATTATCAATGATATGAACAATTGTTTTTTTCACGTTAGTAGCTGCGCTTTTTTCGATTGAAAGATATTTTCTACAAGGTAAAATACATGCTGTTGTAATCAATTTAATTGGGTACCAGTTGCAGATCAAACATATCTTTTCTTGCACAAAATGCTTCCCTCGAAATGGGGGATTGGTTGTATAAAATGTTGTAATCAATAGCTGCCAGCAGGTCGTAAATTTCTTCCATTGTGTCGCCTTTCTTTGCTATTGGTTCCGGATGTATGGCCAGTATAATATGGGGCCTTAATGTTCTAAAGGTTTCAATTCCCCCCTGCAGTACATCGTACTCAACCCCCTCTGCATCTATTTTTAAAAAATCAAGGCGTGCCAGTTTTCTTTCAATTACAAAATTATCAATCGTATTAATTTCTACTTCTACACCTATTAATTTGCGATCTACTTTATACGATACCAGGCTATTGCTAACATCTGCTTCATCAGCCGAAATAAAAAAAGTAGTGGTTCCTGTATCCTTGCTCATGGCCTGGTTTACGGGTTCTATTAACTGCTCCAGCTGGTTGATACGAATGGTCTGTTGCAAAACGGGGAAAGTATTGGGCGCTGGCTCAAACGAAAATACTTTACCACCTTCGCCTGTTAGCTTTGCAGCGATTGTACTAAACAGACCAATGTGAGCCCCAATATCAATAACTACACCGCCTTGCTTGCAATATGATTTCAGGAAAGTATAATTTTCTGATTCATAGTCCGAAGGAAAATAGCGGATATATTTTGCTGGTAATTTCAATCTTACACCATTCACCGTTTTGTACAGTCCTTGCCCAAAAGTTATTTTTTCCAATAGGTTGTATATCGGTCTTGTATTAATCATGGTGGTCATAGTATTATGCAATTTTTTTAGTAAGAAAAAGCGGAACAATTTCTTTGTAAACAAATAGTAATGTAATAATCAGTACGATAAAATAAACGACACTCATAGATACGGCAGCACCATAAGCGCCCAATTGTTTGATGAAAAAATAATGCGATAGTATGCTAACTGTAATAGAAATAACTGAGGCAAATAATATTTTCTTTTTCTGCTTGTGATATAGCATAAATGCATAAAAAAAATAGCTGATAGACCAGAAAAAATAACCGATACAGATAAAGAAGTAATAAGATAAACCGCCGGAGTAAGTTGGTTTTAGCACAATATTATATGCCAGTGGCGTAAGTATAATTACAGCAATGGTACCGAGCAACATGGTTACCGCATAAAAAAGAAACTGTTTACCAATAGCATTATAGTCAACTTCTTTTTCGGAGAGCAGGCTGTAAATTTTGGGATACACATATTGCAGCAATGCCGTACACAATACGATAATGACAGAGCCAAATGTTGCAGCGATACTGAAAACGCCCACGGCAGCAAAATCATGTGTAAAATGTTCTATAAAGTATCCGGCTGAAGAGCCCATACAAAACACACTTATTTGCATTACAATAATTGGTACACTGTACCGCAGCTCATCATAAATATATTTTTTTTTGATGCTGCCAAACAAAAATTGTTGTTCCCTGAAATAAATAAATGCATAGGTTGCTACAAATAGCATGGAAAGAAAAATCGCCATTACCCTGCCTATCCAGCCATAATTTAAAGCGCTGATAAAAAAGATGGCCAGTGTTATTTCTACCAGCAGCCTGCCTATGTTAACAAACAGGTATTTTACAGGATCGTTGTTATTACGAACCATATTGATCAGGTGCTCATTCAAAAAACTAAACAGTGTAATAACGGGTATCAGTAAAATAAATAAGGATGGAAAAGGATAGCGTTGCTGTAGGGGGTTTTTAAAAACGAAGAGCAGTATTATTGCCAGTAAGGTTACCACCACAGGCATAAGCAATGTTGTGCTGAAAAAATTCCTGAATTCTTTTTTTTCAATTTTAAAAAATTCTGTATTGACGGATTGTAAAATACCCAACGAAATAAATGGCATTAAAAACAGGATACTGTTGCTGAACAAATTAAGGATACCAAAGTCACGCTGGCTAAGTACATGCGCAAAGTAAAACAGCAACAAAAAAGAAATGCCTTTATTAAAAAAATTGGAGAAGGTATATATAGCAATACTCTTAAGCTGCCCGCTTTTGCTGTACCTGAGAATATTGGATATGGTTGCCATTAATTATTATTGAATTCAAAGTGAATTCTTTATCGATTGTCAATTTTTTTTGATGCCTGGTCCGTCTGCATCAACACGGTTTTTCATGATCAGTTTTGGTCTCCAAACTTCCTGCCTCCAATGTTTGTATCAATCCGTTTTGATACCTGTATTTCCCTTCTCCATTACGTTTATTCAAACGTATCAACTTTAAGTGCAATTCTCTTCAGGTATTCACCATAGCCACTCTTTTTTAATCTTTCTGCCTGCACCATCAATTCTTCCCGGGTAATAAATCCCATCCGCCATGCAATCTCTTCGGGACAGCCCACTTTAAGCCCCTGCCTTTTTTCAATAACCCTTACATATTCACAGGCGTCGCTCAACGAATCGAAGGTCCCTGTATCGAGCCATGCAAATCCTCTGTTTAAAACGCCTACTTTCAGCTTTTTATTTTGCAGGTAAATTCTATTTACATCAGTAATTTCATATTCACCCCTTGGGCTTGGGGGAATTGCCTTGGCAATAGCAACTACTTCATTGTCGTAAAAGTATAGGCCCGGTACAGCAAAGTGACTTTTGGGCTGCAATGGTTTTTCTTCAATACTGACGGCATTAAAGTCTTTGTCAAATTCCACCACACCATATCTTTCCGGATCACTTACCGGGTAGGCAAATATTACCGCACCATCAGGATTGGCAGAATTCTGCAACAGCTTACTAAATCCGGAGCCATAAAATATATTATCGCCTAAAACCAATGCCACGCTATCGGTGCCTATAAATTCCTCACCAATTACAAATGCCTGTGCAAGGCCATTGGGTACTTCTTGCTTGGCATACACAATTTTACAACCCCATTGAGCGCCATCTCCCAACAGCCGGATAAACTGCTCCTGGTCATCGGGTGTAGTAATGATTAAAATTTCTTTTATCCCCGCCAGCATTAAGGTGCTTAGCGGATAATAAATCATTGGCTTATCATAAATGGGCATTAATTGTTTACTGATGCCCATGGTAATAGGGTAGAGTCTTGTGCCGCTGCCACCTGCTAATATTATTCCTTTCATTAGCGGGCGTGCGCCACAAGTGAATCAGTTCCTGGCGCAGGTTTTCAGCCGTCAACACATCCAGCGCGCTAAAGGCTTCGTCCAGGCACAGCAGGCGCGGCTGGGACACCAGCGCCCGCGCAATGCCTACGCGCTGGCGCATGCCACCCGACAGCTCGCGCGGATAGGCTGCGTGGTAATTGCCCAGGCCGATCAGCTCGATAGCCCGGTCAACCGCAGCGTCACGCTCGGCACGGCTGATCTGCCGCGACATCAAACCCACCGCCACGTTTTGCTCTACGGTGAGCCACGGGTACAAGGCAAAGGTTTGAAACACCACCGACGCCTCGTCATTGACGCCGTGCAGGGGCTGGCCCTTGTGCAGTACCCGCCCGGACGTGGGTTCAATCAGCCCGGTGAGGCAACGCAAAATGGTGGACTTGCCAGAGCCCGACTGGCCCAGCAAGGCCAGCAACTCGCCTTCATGTACGGCCACGTCAATTTGCTCAAGCACTTTCAGCTCATGCCCGCCGTCACTGATAAAAGACTTGTTCACCGCACACAGCTCAGCGATAGGCGGTACCGGTTTTTTGGCCTCGGCAGGCGTCGTGACAAAAGGATTCATGGCGGATGGGAGGTTCATGACTTGTC
>JANPNY010000682.1:0-5061 GCA_031427745.1 Chitinophagaceae bacterium
CCCCATTATGAATGCACGAATGGCTGATCGTACCTGTATTGAATGGAATAAGGATGATATTGATGCACTCGGCTTTATGAAAATAGATGTGCTGGCATTGGGCATGCTCACCTGCATCCGCAAAGCATTTGATATTGCTAAAGAAAATTATGGAATTGATTTAACGCTGGCGAATATTCCGCAGGATGATCCTGCTATTTACGAAATGATTTGCCATGCAGATACTATTGGTGTTTTTCAAATTGAAAGCAGGGCCCAGCAAAGTATGTTACCCAGGCTAAAACCACGTTGCTTTTACGACCTTGTAATTGAAGTAGCCATTGTAAGACCCGGCCCTATACAAGGCGATATGGTACATCCGTATTTAAGAAGGCGCAATGGCGAAGAACCGGTAGAATATCCATCGCCGGAATTAAAAGAAATATTAGGCCGCACCCTTGGTGTACCCTTGTTCCAGGAACAGGCGATGAAGATTGCAATTGTGGCAGCAGGATTTACTGCAGCCGAGGCAGATGAGTTACGCCGAAGTATGGCAACCTTTAAGGCAAAAGGACTGGTTACAAAATTCCAGGAAAAACTTACCAAAGGCATGTTGGAAAGAGGCTATGAATTAGCCTATGCCCAACGGGTTTTTAAACAACTGGAAGGCTTTGGAAGTTATGGTTTTCCGGAAAGCCATGCAGCAAGTTTTGCATTGCTGGTGTATGTTTCTTCCTGGATAAAATGTTTTTATCCCGATGTATTTTGCTGTGCACTATTAAACAGTATGCCCATGGGATTTTATCAGCCTGCACAGTTAATTGGAGATGCCATAAAGCATGGCGTAGTAGTAAAACCTGTTGATATCAATTTTTCGGTATGGGATAATAAAATGGAAGAAAAATCAGGAAAGTATTACATCATTCGATTAGGCTTTCGCCAGGTAAAAGGGTTACGACAAGAGGATACCGCAATTTTGATAGCAAACAGAAAGGAACCTTATACCAGCATCAATGCACTTCGTGATATTGTCCTGCCCGAAGCTGCGTTGGATAAATTAGCAGATGCAGATGCATTCCGTTCTATTGGCCTGGACAGGCGACAAGCTTTGTGGGAAGTATCCACCAAAGACAGACCGGTAGCCATGTTTACAGGTCAGCCTGCAGCAGATGCAGCCATTGAAAATATATCACTACCCATTATGTCTACATCCGAGCATGTAATACATGATTATGCTGCTACAGCATTTTCATTAAAAGCCCATCCGGTAAGTTTTGTAAGAGAAAAGTTAGACCAGCTTCGCATAACAGCCACCAATCAATTAGCTACGCTTAAAGATGGAGCATTTGTAAAAGTAGCAGGACTTGTATTGGTTCGCCAACGACCCGGCACCGCAAAAGGTATTTGTTTTATGACCATTGAAGATGAAACCGGCTTTGCCAACCTGGTAATTTTTGAAAAAATATTTGACCAATTCAGGAAAGAAATTTTACAATCAAAACTAATAATGGCAGAAGGCAAAGTACAAATTGAAGGAGAAGTAATACATGTAATTGTAAAACGTTGTTACGATTTTTCTAAATTGTTGCGGCAGCTTACAGCATCTAAAAACGACAATCCGCAGGTATTAACACTGGCTTATGCCGATGAAAAATCTGTTCCTACACATGCACAAAATATTAAGCCGAAATTGAAAGCTGAAGAAGAAGGGAGCGTTTTTTATGGCGGGAGAAATTTTAGGTAGAAATGGCCTCACCCCTAACTCCCGATTTTTTCGGGACAAGCCCACTCCAAAAGAGAGGGGTTGGAACTCTTATCTGCTGAAGACTTCATTTAATTGAGGGATTTCCATCCGTGTGCGGTTTTATCGGTATTAACTAAAAAATCTAAAAGTAAGGTCTTATCCTTTTAAACCCCATTGCAAGCTTTACAAATAACACAATGGTTAGTCTTTTTTATCCGTTTTCTTTACAATATCTTCTTCTTTCACATTTTTCTTGGGTTCTGGTAAACGGCCACGCTTGTATATAATCAAACCATTTAAAAAATTACGCAATACCTGGTCGCCAGCTTCTACATATCCTTCGTGGTCTTCATTCCTGAAAAGGTCCCCTAATGCGCCTTTGGTAATTTTAAAATCTACCAGTTCAAGAATTTCAATTATATCATCATTACGCAGCGATAAAGCTACCCTTAATTTTTTCAGTATGTCGTTGTTGCTAAGCATGGCTGTTATTATTGTTATGTGGCCAAAGGTATAAACAATCATTTACCAGCAGCGGTTTATGCAGCAATAAGCAAAGTAAATCTGTGTACCATGCCAAACCAGAAAACGTCTCTTTATTTAAACATTAAAGCTTTAACGTTGTTTATCCCTTTTTTAACTCAAGTGCATTACCTTCGTATGCTAATTTAATTTTCAGTAAAAAATGATATCAAGTATAGCTAATAATATTTCTCATACACGTTTAGAAGTGATGCAATTTCTTGCCCAGAAAATGGATAGCATTGTTGATACTTATTTAAAGAATATTGATGAAAACTGGCAACCATCGGACCTATTGCCCGATAGCAGCAGTGATACATTTCTTACGGATGTAAAGGAATTACAACTCGAGTGCAAAGAATTGCCTTACGATTACCTGGCTGTATTGGTAGGGGATATTATTACGGAAGAGGCCTTGCCCACGTACGAGAGCTGGCTGATGGATGTTGAAGGAATTGGTAAAAGCGACAGGGAAGGCTGGAGCAAATGGATTAGAATGTGGACGGCAGAAGAAAATCGCCATGGCGATTTGCTGAATAAATATGTTTACCTGTCTGGCCGTGTTAACATGCGCCAAATGGAAATAAGCACTCAATACCTGTTAGCAGATGGGTTGGATAATGGCGCAGCACGTGATCCTTACCGGAATTTTGTTTACACTTCTTTCCAGGAAATGGCCACTAATATATCCCATCGCCGTACAGCAACACTTTCCAAACAATATGGCAACAACCAGTTGTCAAAAATCTGCGGACTTATTGCAGCGGATGAATTAAGACATGCCAAAGCTTACAAGAGTTTTATCGCCAGTATTTTTGAAATTGATGCCAGCGAAATGATGATTGCTTTTGAAGATATGATGCGGAAGAAAATTGTAATGCCTGCTCATTTCCTTCGCCAGCAGGGCGAAAAAATTGGTGCAACTTTTTCTCATTTCAGTGATGCGGCACAGCGGCTGGGAGTATATACTTCTGCTGATTATACTGATATTTTAGAAAGTCTTGTAAAAGAATGGAACATAGCCAATATTACCGGCCTTAATGATGCTGCAGAAAAAGCAAGAGACTACCTGATGGCTTTACCCCAGCGTTTTAGAAGAATTACGGACCGTTCCAGCACTAAAGCGCCGCTGCAATATGAGTTTAACTGGATTACCCGTTAAACGCTTTGCACCCGGTTTAAAAATTTCCAATTAATATTAAACTACCAGATGAACAGGAAGAAAATGATTATCTCATTTCTCAGTTTATAAAGTGACACTTACAGTTACTACGTTGAAAACTACTTTGGTAATAATATTAATAGCCGCCTACTTATATTTTACTTCCGACACCTGCAAAACAGGTGTATTTGGTTGCAGGTTTTCCTGATTATTTTTATTAAGCTGATAAGGTAAATGATATTGCTTGTAAAATTGCTTTTTAAAATCTTTATACTGACTAACAGCGCCCAACACACTCATTAGTTTAATATAATACCAGGCAAAATCTACCTGGTGTGGTTTAAAACCGCTTCGGGCACTCTTAGGAAAAAGGTGATGATTGTTGTGCCATTCGCCTGCCACAATCCCCGGCCATAACTGGTTTACAGAATTATCTTTTTGATTATAGTCAATGCCCTCCCGTTGTTTATCTTCTCCTTTTCCATGACCTTCATAATTAAATGTACGCACCCCAACTGCCCAAAAACATGCCGCTCCAAACAAACTGCAGGCTAATGCATGACCACCCATTAAATAAAAAGCCATGTACCAAAAAGACCAATTCAACACCCATGCCATTACTGCCCGTAAAGGATTAGCGTACGATCCCCAATGTTTATATTGAGCATAGGTATTTGGTTTTAAACCCGTATGTTTCATTAGTAATTTAACCCTGTTGAAATCCGCCTCTGATAAATCTTTTGCAATGGGCTGGTGATTAACATCTGCTAAAAAACAATACAAAAATCCGGCTTGGGCATTATAAGGATCGCCGGGTTCATCGGATTTAGCATGATGTACATGATGAGAAATAACATAAATCTCCTCGGGAATTACATTGATGGTGAGATTTTGCGTGAATACCCTCCAGAATGCATTGCGAAATTTATAAGCTCCATGCGTACAATACCGGTGATGCCAGATAGTGCCATGGGTTCCCATTATGATCATACTGTAAACAAATGCTGCAACAAATGTCCATACATTAAGGAAGTAAAATACAAATACGATAAAGAATGGCAGCAGGCATAAAACTTTAAGCCAGCTAAAAAATGGCAACCAGTTGGTGGTAGTTTTAAATACATTTAACCTGGAAAAGAATTCACTAAAAAGCTGGCTGACTGTAGGTTTTATTAGAATACCCTTATCATCTTTCCACCCATAAGTTGGCGGTTGTAACACATAGTCTAAGAATGGCATCACTAAGAAGTTTTGTAAAAATCACAAACCATATTTTGAAAAAAGCAATCAACTAAAAAAGCCATCAGCTTAATTTACCCGTGCCAGGTTTCACTAATACGACATTGTAATAATTGGTAATTATTTTAATTTTTGTTTGATATTGGAATTCTAATAACTTATAAATGCAGCATCCTCAAATGGCGATCGCAAAGTGGCGTAGAATTTAGCAATGGTAACATTACACTCGGAAGGTAGGCAATACCAGCTATATTTCATCAGCTTGTAAAATATTAATTTCAAAAACTACTGCTCAACTATGAATCGAACAAATTAACTGTTTGAGAAGTTCAGTTATTTTGTCAGATAACTCAATCGTTGTGAATGCCTGATTTAACCTCGAATTTTAATGAACTTTTTTTAATAATGGCTATTA
>JANPNY010000683.1:0-2010 GCA_031427745.1 Chitinophagaceae bacterium
TTTTAATATTCAATATTTAATACCTCATGCAGAAAGTACCAGAGGACCTAAAATTGCCATCGCAGATGTAAACGATGATGGGCTGGATGATATGTATGCATGCGGAGCAAAGGGGAACCAGGTTCTTTAATGATACAGCAAAAAAATGGTTCGTTTGTACAGGCAGATACGGCTCTATTCAATATAGATGCGGCATGCGAAGATGTAGATACACTCTTCTTTGATGCTAACGGGGACGGTAAGCCCGACTTGTATGTTGTGAGTGGTGGCAATGAGTACAGTGGTAATTCAGCTGCCTTGCTGGATAGATTGTACCTCAATACCGGCGATGGTCATTTTACGAAATCCACAGGTATGTTACCTGCAATTTTTGAAAACAAATCCTGCGTAGCTACTGCAGATATTGATGAAGATGGCGACCTGGATTTATTTGTTGGAAATCTTGCCGATGCCAATGCTTATGGTGTTCCCCAAACATCTTACCTGTTGCTGAATGATGGCAACGGAAAATTTTCTATTGCCGATCAAAATACCATAGCGCTTGATAAGATTGGGCTGGTAACTACAGCCACTTTTGCTGATATAAATAGCGATGGCCTTCAAGACCTGGTAGTGGCAGGCGAATGGATGCCGCTTACTATTTTTATTAATAAGAAGGGAAGGTTTGATAAAACGGAAATTCCTAAATCGACAGGCTTATGGCAAACTGTATTTACAGACGATGTAAATGCAGATGGCAAAATGGATATTATAGCCGGCAACTGGGGCTGGAACAATAAATTCTGGAGTGGTAAAAACGGCCCCATTAAATTGTATGTAAACGACTTTGATAAAAATGGTAAAACAGATCAATTGCTTTCTTACACTTCCGGCGGTGTTGAATATCCATTTTTGGCAAAGGATGAAATAGAGCGACCATTACCGGTGCTTAAAAAACATTATTTAAAGTATGCAGACTATGCAGGCCTGCCAATGAAAGATGCGTTTTATGGATTTGTAGAAGCGGTTCAACCAATAATAGCAGAAAGGCTCGGCTCAGCAATTTGCTACGGAGATGGAAAAGGCAATTTTGAAATGGCAGATTTGCCAGCTGCACTTCAATTGGCACCCATATTTTCTTTTCAAAAAATTTCTACTGAAAAGCCTGCTGAGAATTTGTACATAGCCGCAGGTAATTTTTTTGATGTAATACCTTATGAAGGCAGGTACGATGCACAGTCATTAGTAGCTTTTGGAGTGAATAGCAATAAAAGTGTACAGCATATTCAACAACCGTTACTGGCTGCTGAAAAAGGTCAATTCAGAGATCTAAAATATATTAAAACTGCCACAGCAGGAAGAGTGTTGGTAGCAGCAAGAAATAACGCCGGGTTATTATTTTTCAATAGCAACAAATAAAATTCCGACTTTTATTTATAAGACTTTCAGCAATTATTTTTTTAAACTTTTAAACATTGCCAATGATTCGCCTTTATATTTTTTGTATTCTTTCAATGGCAATAGCAGGCAGTTGCAGCAAGGGCTCTTCCCCAACTCCCCCGCCCCCGATACCCCCGGTGGTACCACCTGCTGCGTTAACCGCTTTGCTTGTAAAAATTAACAATGAAACATTGGTAGACGCCAACAGGTATAATAATGCGCTAACCGCTGTGGTAAGATGCTCTTTTACAGCACCCGTAAACAGAACAACTACCGGCACCAATATCAGCTTTGCTGAAAATTCCGGCGCAGCAGTTAATTTTTCGTTGCTGTATGAAAACGGCGATAGTACCCTCGTGCTGCAACCTGTTGCCCCATTAAAAAATATTACCCAGTACAAAGTGAATATTTTTACCGGTTTAAAATCTGTTGCTGGGGGAAGTTTATCAGCCGAATTATTCGCCAACTTTTTTACTAAAATTGATTCAACCCCAAAATTCCCCACCCTTACAAATGATGAATTGCTCACAAAAATTCAACAACAAACCTTTAAATATTTTTGGGAATTTGCCCATCCTGTAAGCGGCCTTG
>JANPNY010000684.1:0-2752 GCA_031427745.1 Chitinophagaceae bacterium
CCGGCTGCGGCCCGATAGTGGTAAAATTAACCATGGCGAAACGGTGGTGTTTGGCAATTTTAACCAGGAAGGATTGCATATAAAAGAAGATAAAAGAGCGATAGAATATGTAAAGGATTTTGCAGAATTTTTTCCGCTGGCTGATGGTAGTAAAATTAGTGCCAGCCAGTTTATGGAGAAGTTTGGTTTTAATGCAGAGCAGCAATACACCCCTTTAACTAAGCTAAGCGGGGGCGAAAAAAGAAGGCTGCATTTGCTGAGCATTCTATTTACCAATCCCAACTTTTTAATACTGGATGAACCTACGAACGACCTTGATTTACAAACACTGCGTACGCTGGAAGAATTTTTATTAGACTTTCCCGGCTGTATTTTAATTGTAAGTCACGACCGCTATTTTATGGATCGGATGGTAGATCATTTATTTGCTTTTGAAGGCGATGCGGTGATAAGAGATTATCCGGGCAACTACAGCCAATACCGTGAAGCCCTTGCCAATGGCAGCCTTACCGATGAGCGACAAATAATGCAGGCGCCAAAACCGGTAGCAGAAGTAAAGGTAACTTCCAGCAACGGAGCATCTAAATTATCGTTCAAAGAAAAAAGAGAACTGGAATTGCTGGAAAAAGAAATGCCGGAACTACAGCTGGAAAAAGCAACCTTGGAAACCAATATGGGTGTTGGCAGTATGGGTTTTGCAGAATTACAAAAAACAGCTGAAAGGGTGAGTGCCATCCTTCAACAACTGGATGCTAAAGAAATGCGTTGGCTTGAGTTGAATGAGAGAGTTTAGTTGCCATGCGTCACTTGCAAATGGCGAGGTTTTAAGTTTTAGTGTTTTGCAGATGGGTAATTCTTGAACTGTACTATTTGTAAAAATCATTTGCTAAGTTTGGGTAGACAATTTGGATAACGTAGGAAGCGCTGTTTTTGCAAGGAGTTTTTAAGATAATAGAATAATTAATTTAGGCCGAAAAATCTTACTCAGCTTTGATAGTCCCCATTTACTTCTTTGCCTTGATGCAAAGAAGTAACAAGAAAAATCAAGGCTGCATAAAAAAGACTAAAAATTTGAATGAATGGCTAAAATGAAATTAGCTCCGACTTCAGAAAATATCCAGGCTTTGGTGCGACTTACGGACAAATTGCAATTCCCGTCATCTGTAACAACAATTTCATTTTTTAACGCCACACATTCAAATTTTCTTAACGTCTTTTTTATGAGGCCGGCAGAAAGTCCTAAAAATAAATCCTTCAATACAACCTAATGAACCAACGCTTTTACTCCCTCGATGTTTTTCGTGGCGCTACGGTGGCGCTGATGATATTGGTAAACAATCCCGGCAATTGGGGCCACATTTACGCACCGCTGGAGCATGCAAGCTGGCATGGCTGCACACCAACCGACCTGGTATTTCCGTTCTTTTTATTTGCCGTTGGTAATGCCATGGCTTTTGTAATACCCCGGTTACAAGAAAAAAACATCTTCTGGCAAAAAGTAATTAAACGAACGTTACTCATTTTTATCATCGGACTTTTTTTAAACTGGTTTCCATTTATAAAATACGATGCTGAAGGTGCCATTACCGGCAAGCCCTTTGAAACGCTTCGGATTATGGGTGTATTACAGCGCATTGCCTTGTGCTATTTTTTTGCTGCAGTTATTATTCATCTTTTTAAAACAAGGGGGGCATTTGTTGCCAGCGCTTTCATACTATTAGGTTATTGGTTTTTATGTATTGCCGGCAACCCTGCAGATCCGTTCAGTTTGTCCGGATGGTTTGGTACTAAAATAGATTTATCAATTTTTGGCGAAAAGCACCTCTACCATGGAGAGGGAGTTGCCTTTGATCCCGAAGGTTTAATGAGCACATTTGCCGCTATTGTACAAGTAATATTTGGCTACCTGGCTGGTAACTATATTTTGCAAAAAGGCAAAACGCCCGAAATGCTGAATGGATTATTTGTTGCTGCCTGTGTGTTTATTTTTACAGGCTTTGCCTGGGATATGGTATTCCCCATCAACAAAAAAATATGGACCAGCAGTTACACCGTTTATATTACCGGGCTGGCATTACTGATTTTGTCGGTGATGATTTACTTAATTGAATTCAACAACCGTAAAGGTGCCTGGAGCCGCTTTTTTTATGTGTTCGGGAAAAATTCTTTGTTCATTTTTGTACTGAGTGGCGGACTACCAAGAATAAATGGGCTAATAAGACAGAGCAACCGTTTGGATGAAACAGGTAAGCCCAAATACCTAACGCCTTTTGGCTGGTTTTACGAACATATCTGCAAGTTAATTTTTCCATCCGATCCAAGAATTGGATCGTTGGTATATGCGCTTTGCTTTATAACCATGATGTGGTTTTTTGCATGGCTGCTGGATAAAAAGAAAATCTACATTAAGGTATAATACCAACAACCCTTACCTTTCTTACTATTGCAATCCTGCAGGTGTTATAAGGAAGTAATGGTATAAGAAGTTACAAATTCCACTTGCTCGTTGGGTGGCAAAATAATTAAACCAATGCCATTGTTGAAACAATCAGGTATCCCACTTAAATTTTCTATAGCAATACTGTTTCTATGTGGCGGTGTATAAATTTGCCCCATGCGGGTTTCGGTGACTTTCAAGGCAGATTCAAAAAATTTAGGCAACAGCGACAAGGTTAAAAAACCATGCGCAATCGGGCCGCCAAAAGGCCCTGCCTTGGCTTTTTCAGGGTCGACATGGATCCACTGGTGGTCG
>JANPNY010000685.1:0-5015 GCA_031427745.1 Chitinophagaceae bacterium
GCCAAATGTGCGTACAGAAAGTTCGGTGGCATTGCCGGCAATTTTTCCGGATGGCAATTCTACATTTTGTCTTTGCAGCGCCTGCTGCACATCTGCAGGTGTTAGGTTGTAGCACTTAACTTGGATGGGTTTAGCCAGATACGCATGGCATATCTTTTTTCGCCCCAGATGATGATGGTACTTACACCCGGAATAGTTTGCAGCTTTTCCAGCAAGTCGTTGTTGGCATATTCTGTAACCTGCAGCTGGTTGCGGGTGTTGCTTTGCACCGTCATGCTGATGATAGGATCGCTGCTGGCATCTGCCTTTGTTACAACCGGCGGGGCATCCAAATCGGAAGGTAATCCATTGCTGGCCTGCGATACTTTATCACGAACATCATTGGCTGCAGATTCAAGATCGCTGTTTAATTCAAACTCCACCGTAATATTGCTGGTACCCTGGCTGCTGCTGCTCGTTATGTTTTTAACACCAGCAATTCCATTGATGGCCTTTTCTAAGGGTTCTGTTATCTGCGATTCGATGATATCTGCATTGGCACCCGGGTAATTGGTGCGTACACTGATGTTAGGCGGGTCAATTGCAGGATAATCCCTTACACCCAAAAAGGTAAATCCTATCACACCAAATAATATGATGATGATACTTATTACAATTGCCATCACGGGTCTGCGTAAACTTAGTTCGGATATATTCACTTAATCGTTGTTTTAAATGCCTTGTTTTTATTAACCATGCTACTGTTCTTTCAACTGGTATTTTTAATATTCCATCTAAAAAATTTGGGAAAAAATGGAATAACTATTTAAAGTATGTGCAATTACCTGATAGGATTTATTTGCACTTTACTGCCTGGCTTTATCGTTAATAAACCGGTTATTAAAACGGTATCGCCTGCTTTTAATCCACTGGTAATTTGTACCATTGCTGTATCCCTTACGCCTGTAGTTACAGAGGCAAGGTTAGCCATTCCATTTGTATATAACATTACTTTTTTACCTCTTGCCTGTGGAATAATTGCCTGTGTAGGAATCATTAGAGCCGATTCATTTGTACCCAATGATAACTGCACTTTTGCAAATGCGCCTGCAAATAATTTACTACTTTCCTTGCCTACAACGCCTTTTACTTTCATACTTCTTGTATCCTCTGCAACGCTGTTCTCGGTGGCTATAATGGTTGCAGAAAAAATATTGTCGCTGCCATCAATTTTAAATTGGATCAAATTACCCGTTTTCATTTTTGCACTGTATCGCTCAGGCACCGTAAACAACAATTTAAGCTTATCTACTTCCCTGATGGTAGTAACTACTGTTGAGGGACTGATATATGCCCCCATACTAATGTTTCTTAAACCAGCCTTACCGGTAAAGGGCGCCCTTAAAGATGTTTTAGCAATATTGGTTTGCAAAATATCTATATCAGCCTGAAGGTTTTTTACAGATAATAAACTAAGATCGTAATCCTGCTGGCTGATGCCATTTATCTTAAGTAACTCTGCCTGGCGCTCTTCTGTTTTTTTAGAAATGGCTAATTGTACCTGGAGTTTTTTTGCCTGTGCCTGTAAGTCGGCATCGTACAATTTTACCAGTACAGCGCCCTGGTTAACGGTTGCACCTTCTTTAAAATATATACCGGTTACCCTACCGGAAACTTCTGGCTGTAAATTGGTTTCTTCAAAAGGCGCAAGACTGCCTGGTACTTCTATTTCGGTGCTGACAGCCGCTGTTGAAACAATATAAGCGTCTACTCTTGATGCCGGGGGTTTAGGGGGTGCTTTTTTTTCATCTGTAGAGGCATCCTTGCAGGTATGAAAAAAAAAGGAAGCTACTAATAATATCCAAAGTTTAACTGTAAGTTTCGTCATTCTATATGCGGTAAGTTGGTGATTAAGATTAAAACAGTTGCTAAGTTCATTTATTAATATCAAAACCGGCAAAAAAATATTATTGAACAAAAGGCAGGAAAAAGTTTTACCCTGAGCTGTTTACGGTAAGGGTTTGCAGTATCCTGTTAGCCTGGTGTATCAGTTCCTGCTTTTCCTTGCTTAATATAGTTACATGGCCCATTTTACGGCCAGGCTTGGTAGTAGTTTTTCCATAAATATGCACAAAGGCGTCCGGAATTTCCAGTACTTTTTCAAGCCCCTCATATACCGGTGTACCTGTGCAATTTGCTGCACCAATGATGTTTACAATAGCTGCCGGTAATATATGCTCCGTGTTTCCCAAAGGATATTGCAGCATAATTCGCCAAAGCATATCAAACTGCGATGAGTAGTTAGCCTCAATGGTATGATGGCCGCTGTTATGCACCCGTGGTGCTGTTTCATTTACCATTACATTGCCTTCCTTATCAACAAATAATTCCACCGCAAAAATGCCCGGACTTTTCAATGCCTTTACAACGGTTAATGAGATGGCCTCTGCCTTCCACAAAACTTTTTCCGGTATATCAGCAGGGCTTATCTGGTAGCTTAATAAATTCAGGCGGTTGTCAAAAACCATGTCAACCGGGGGATACAAGGCTGTTTCTCCTGTTTCACTCACCACAACTATCATTGCAATTTCTTTGTGAATGGCCACCATTTTTTCCAAAATAGCGGGCAAATTAAAGCCACTGTCAATATCGGATGATGTACGGATAATTTGCACGCCTTTACCATCGTACCCGCCTTCGCCTATTTTATGAACTGCAGGTAAAAAATGGGCTAACTCTTTTAGCTCCTCCATGTTTTGCGTAATGAGAAAATCGCTGGTAGGTATTTCGTTGGCTTTGTAAAACTGCTTTTGTTTAATTTTATTTTTGATGATTTTTAATGCTGCTGGTCTTGGATATACTTTCACCCCTTCACTTTCTAACTTTTCCAATGCGGCATCGTTTACACTTTCAATCTCTATGGTTATAGCATCCAACCCTTTACCAAAGTTGTACACATCATCAAAACTGGTGATATCGCCTTTGGTAAAATGATGGCAAATATGCGCTGCGGGGCATTCGGCATCATTTTCCATTAAAAATGTTTCTACGGGATAATTGATTGCTGCCTGCAACAACATACGGCCCAGCTGACCACCTCCTAATATGCCAATTTTTTTCATAGAACAAATATAAATGGTATTGTTTTAGAGATGTGCATGTTTTATAAAAATCAGGTTTTGCTGTTAATGGAAGATTTAAATTGATGACTCAATCAAACAAACTCAATTGATTTGTGTGCAGTGCTCTTCTTTGTACTTTTCTAAACGATGCAGCAGCAACCGGATTGGTTTCAGTTTTGATAAGTTGTATGGCGAATACTTCAGAAGGCTCGTAGCGGGAAGCAACTACTACCCTGGTATCTTTTGCATGTTTATTGAATAAATCCTGCACCAGTTGCGGATGATTGTTCTCTTTTGATAAATGAGCAAGCAGCAGGTGTGTCATAGACGCCGGCTTGTGTGCAATAAAAATTTCCAGCGCCTGCCGGTTACTCAAATGGCCGTTGCCGCCACGGATGCGGTTTTTTAGATGAATGGGGTAACTGCCATTCTCCAGCATGGTTTCATCGTAGTTAGCCTCCAGGAAAGCAGCATGGCATTGACTGAAATAATGCGTAACCCTTTCGCAGGGTTTACCAATATCTGTAAATACGCCCACCGTAACGCCTTGGTAAGAAAGGATAAAACTATGAGCATCCGCTGCGTCATGATATTTGGGAAATGCAGTCACCGCAATGTTGCCGATATTGATGGGTTGAAAAGCTGTAAACCCAACAGGGGCTTGCCTCATCACCAGGCCGCTTCTTTTAAAAGTACCTGCAGTAATGTAATAAGGCAAGGCAAATTTTGATACCAGCCCGGCCAGGCCCCTGATATGATCAGTATGTTCGTGCGAAATAAAAATGGCTTTCACCTTTTTCATCGGCAGGTTGAGTTGCCGCATTCGTTTTTCGGTTTCTTTGCAAGATAAACCTGCATCAATTAAAACGGCCTCGGTGGCATTCCCGATATAATAACAATTGCCGTTGCTGCCGGAATTTAAGGAAGTAATGAATAAAGACATACGGCTGTAAAAATACATTTTTACAGGGAGAGGTTTCGGGTGTGGTGGATATAATTATTTTTTGAATTTTTAAAAAATTGTGGTGTGATTGAATTAATGGAAACATAACTGTGTTTGCCTGACCTCACCCCTAACCCCTCTCCAAAGGCAGAGTGGGACTTGACCCTGATAATGCAAGGCTCTTATTTTCTATCGGTCATTATTACTTTTTAGTTCTTTTCAGAAACATCAGCGGCCTGCCCTATCAATAAAACATATCCTTTGATTATACAACAGCCATCAGTATCTTGGCAAAAAAAAATTATGAAGGCAGCTGTATTAATAAAAAATGGTGATGCAGCAACTGCATTCGAAATAAGGGAGGTAGCCACTCCCCTTTTTAGAAATGATGAGGTGCTGATAAAAGTTGCGGCATTCGGATTAAATTTTGCAGATGTGATGGCAAGGATGGGCATGTACAAAGAAGCACCACCAAAACCAGCTATTCTTGGATATGATGTGGCGGGAACCGTTGTAGCTGTGGGAGAAGATGTAACGCATTTAAAACCCGGCGACCGGGTAACCGCCATGACAAGATTTGGTGGCTACGCAGAATATGCTGTAACCAAGGCCAGTTCAGCCACAGAAATACCCGCTGAAATGGATTACGCAACCGCCACGGCCCTCACCACCCAATTTTGCACCGCTTATTTTGCAGCAGCCGAAATGATCAACCTACATGCAGGCGATAAAGTGCTGGTGCAATCCGGTGCAGGCGGTGTTGGTACTGCTTTAATTCAATATGCAAAGCACCGGCAATGCGAAATATTTTCTACTGCCGGCTCAGAAACCAAATTGAATTACCTCCGCTCATTGGGTGTTCATCATCCCATTAATTATACCACCCACGATTTTGAAACCGAGATAATGACCCTTACGGAAGGAAAAGGCGTAGATGCCATCTTTGACGCAGTAGGTGGCGCTTCCATAAA
>JANPNY010000686.1:0-1699 GCA_031427745.1 Chitinophagaceae bacterium
GTCAGGATTAGGGTCTCCGATTTTTACATCCTCCGCTTCATTTACATTATTTGTAGTGCTACGGTCTTTTGTGCCGTCGCTTTTAATTGTATTTTTTACGAATAAAGCATCACCGTTTTCAGGATCAGCACCAGCGAATTCTTTTGCATAAAATACACCTAAAGGCTCGCCTTCCTGTGCCCTGTTAAGTGTACCAATTTGCTGGCCTCCCAAACTGGTTATTTTGTTTCTGTTTGCAGCAAAATTTAAACTGGTTGCCCACCTGAAATGTTTAGTAACAACATTATCCGAATTGATGGTGAACTCAATTCCTTTATTTTCCAGTTTGCCTATATTTTGCAGTTTAGATAAATAACCTGTAGTGGAAGGAATATTAACACTTAACAACAAATCTTTTGTAAGCCTGGTATAATAATCCACCTCAACGGTTACTCTTTTATTGAATACACTAAACTCTAAACCTATATCTGAGCTGGTTGTAGCTTCCCATTTTAAATCCGGATTAGGCAACTGTATAGGTGCTTGTCCACCAAGACCTCCGTAAGCATTTGGCCCGTATAACCCGATAGAAGCATAATTACCAATTTCAGAGTTTCCTGTAAGACCGTAACTGGCTTTTAATTTCAAGAAATTGATCCATTTGATATTTTTAAAAAAGTTTTCATCCGATACGATCCAACCTGCAGATGCTGCCGGGAAGAATCCGTATCTATTTTTATCGCCAAATCTTGATGAACCATCATACCGGCCACTTAAGGAAAGAACATACTTGTTTTTAAACTTATAGTTGGCCCGTGCAAAATAAGAAATCAATGCCCAATCGGAAGCACCGGAACTGGCGTTTGTTTTGGATGCACCTGCGTTTAATCTTCTATAAGAATCACTAGGGAATTCCTCGGCGGTAGCAACGTTGGAGATAATTTGCCACTTTTGAAAACTAGTACCCGCTACCACATCAAAATCATGATTATCACCTGCACTTGCTACATACCTTAAAAAATTATTGGTATTGACATTTAAAATCTGGTCAGTGGTATTTCTGCCCGAACCATTGGGTACTCCTTCGTTCCTTGCTGTTAAGCGCCCGGCATATCTATCTTCGTTTTGATTTAACTGGTCCATCCCCAACTCACTCCGGAAGGTTAATCCCTTTGCAATGCTAACATTGGCAAATAAGTTACCGATGGTTCTGTTTACAATGGTTGTGTATTGGGTGTTTTCAACACTTAAGATAGGGTTATAGTACACCGGGTAGTTAGTATTGGGATTACCTGTATTATTATCGAGTTGACCACTCGTTAATCCTGTTCTTGGATCTGTTGCTGGAGTGATGGGCGACAGAGCTACAATTTGTAAAGGAGTGGAAAACGCATTATCGTTGGATACCCTCTTATTTACTGTACGGGCAAAACTCATATTCATTCCCAACGAGAGCCAGTCTCTAACCTTGTGCTCGAGGTTAAGCCGTGCACTGTATCTTTTTAAACTATTAGCTACCACTATTCCTGTTTGATCGAGGTATTGGCCACCCATGTAAAAAGTGGTTTTATCGCTACCTCCGGAAAAATTAATATCATACTGAGATATTGGAGCATGCTGAAACGCCAGGTCCTGCCAGTTGGTATTTACTTTGTAAGTTTTGTAATCATCATTTGCAGCTGAGTACCTTTTTAGTCTTCTTTCATTAAAAGCAACATAA